>JBGSVC010000239.1:0-4290 GCA_041753175.1 Planctomycetaceae bacterium | reverse complement strand
ACGCCTGATCTGACTCGCTTTTTGTCGTAGTTGACATCTCATGATTGTCTATGAGTGCATCGTTGTATTGATTCTAAGAATGTACTAATCCCTAAAACATAAGCTTTATTGAGCTTGGTTTTTAATTATGCTCCTATGCGCATAAATGAAAACCTGTAGAAGAACTACAGGTCATCATAATTAGCATTCAGCTGCGTTCGAAGGCTATATTTTGGCACGTCGTCCGAACAATAGAGAGACGACGAACAAGATTAGAAAGACAAAGAACAACAGTTTTGCAATCCCGACAGAAGTTCCAGCAATGCCTCCAAAACCGAGTGCTGCTGCGATCAATGCGATGACAAGAAATGTGAGTGCCCAGCTTAACATGATAATCTCCTTTGTTGGTGTCTGCGATAATTCAAGAACAATAAGTCTCAAAGCGAATTGTGTGCCAACTTGGTAGGTCAACTTCATAAATTTAGCGTTTAGTCTTACAGCAGATAGACTTAAGTCGTTTCAATGGGACTGGATTTCAGATCCAGACACGATTGTCGGCATTAATCACTAGATTCGCGGATCCTAAATTGGTCGATGATCGACCAATTTTATTTTCGATAGTATGTCTGTCGAAATCTCCGGAAGTTTTGCAAGCAACTTGCTGGACACTCAGCATACGGGAAACAATCACGAGTAAAAAACGAGAGAATTCCTGAGCCAGCTTTTTCACTCGTCAATGAGGGCGTGGTGTTGATTTTGAATGACTTGCTTGTATATAGAGAGCCTCTACATGGAAAAATTCAGCATGGTTGGTGCAGCCACATCAAAGAGTGTCATCTTGAAAGATAACTTGTCGATGACAGAGCTACTTCTGGCATAGATTGTGCATTGCTAACAATGCGTCATCTACACACTTTATTCAGGAGACTCTTATGATTACTCGCGAAGAACTTCAAGGACAGTGGAATCAAGTTAAAGGCCAGGCTCGTCAGCGTTGGAGCCAACTGTCCGATAACGATTTTCAGAATGCCAAAGGAAACACAGAGCAACTGGTCGGAATGATTCAGGAAAAGACGGGAGAGTCCAAAAAAGAGATCGAGGCCTTTCTTGATTCATTCGCCAAGAAAAGCAGCGACTACCTTCAATCAGCAATGGAAGGTGCCTCGGACTACGCCCAACAGGCACGCGATCAAATGCAGAAGCAATATCAACAAGTGAGTGGTTCTGTTGAAGAAGGTTATGCTCAGGCAAACCAAATGGTGCGATCGCGCCCCATGGAATCAGTCAGTGTTGCTTTTGGAGCAGGGATTGTCGCCGGTGTGCTTGTGGGCTTAATGCTTTATCCAAGACGATAACAATCCACTTCCAGATTCTTCACACAACTCACAACAGGAAAAGTGATATATGTCTGCCAAAACAGCCACCAGTTCAAATGGATTGTCTCAACAACTCGCCCAATCCTATGACAATATGAAACAGCGTACGCGAGAAGAGATGTCAGAAGTGACTCATTATATTGAAGACCATCCAACTTCAACAATTTTGGCCACATTTGCCATCGGCTTCATCGCGGGAACATGTCTTGCAGGACTGTTAAGCAATTCCGGCAATTTGTCATCCTCGCACAAAGAACAAGGCTGGTGGAACGATTTGAGTGATAAGCTCAAAAACTACCGACCAGACATGAACTTTGGAAGATGATCTTCGGACACTGAAACCAGTTGACGGTGCTCATTCGTTGCATTGATTGGAGCCTACTTTTATGACTCAGATATCCTCTGCAGATATGATCCAGCAAAAGATGCGGCGCGTTCGTTATCAGATGGATCAGGATGTTGAAGATCTCAAAGACAGTGCAGCCACGCTTTTTGATTATCACTATTACCTGACCAAATACCCCGCCGCGACTTTAATTGCGGCGGGCGTGTTAGGTTATCTCATAGTACCGGCAATTCGAAAGCAGGAGATCGTGCAGCTTGCGCCTCGGCAATTCGAGGAATTGCTCAGCAGGTCGTCTGCGGAAAGCAAAGAACAGCAGAAGACGGTTACGAATTGGATTGTTGCCGGAATTTCAGCTATCGCACTGAAATCGATTACTAACGCGGCAATGTCTTATACCACGTCCTACCTGGACCAATATTTGAAATCTGCGACAAACACACCTTATTCAAGACGTACTGAACACGAAGAAAGCGAGCGATAAGATGATTCGTCCGCGGTTTAAGACATCGATGGCCGATGGGCCTTTACAATCGGTTTCAGCGTCCAAACTACCAAAGCCGATTTCTCGCATACCACAAACGACTCAGGGAGAGATCAAACAATGGATCCGCAACAATCAGCTACTGAGTCTTTCAACCGCAGTACTCCTTGGGGTCGCCGTGGGATGGATGGCCAAGCGACGTCAAAAGTAGAGACATCCAGAACCAAGCGTTCTGCTGATGTTCAGGGAAACTTTCTCGCTCTGGTTCGCGATGGGCTCAAACTTGCTGATCTTCAAGTTCAACTGCTGTCTTTGGATCTCAAAGAGTTTTTCAAAAGATCACGCTTCGCGATTTTCTTTTTGACACTCTCTGCAGTAGGACTCCTTGCATCTACCCCAATTTTCTTGCTGAGTCTGGCGGAATTTCTGCGGCGTACGTACGAACTCCGGATGGAGACGGCCTTGTTTGCAGTAGGCGGGATCTCGGCGATTTTATTTTCTTCGATCCTGGTGTTTGCCTGCTGGAGATTGTCGCGAGTGTCGAAAGTCTTATCGAGATCGCTCAATGAAATGCATGCGAATTTGATCTGGGCACGTGAAACAATTTATTCAGACGAATCACTGGAGTGAATCTCCATGACGTCATTAGAACTTTGTTCTCAACACAACCATTTAGGAGTTAATTATGTCAACTACTGAAACTAAATATTTTGAAAAACAAGGACCAGGGCGCCCTGCTTCTAAGCCTGACTTTACTAACCAATTGAAACCTGTCGAAGACTTGGGCAGTTATCTGAAAACGTACGCCCGCGAAAATCCTGAAAGTGCAGCCATGTGGATTTTTGGACTGGGTTTCATTGTCGGCTGGAAGATGAAGCCATGGTAACGCAACCTACACCTTGAAAAGCCACGAGACCTGATGCCTCAATTGATGCATCAGGTTTTTTGCTAATTCAAGTGATCATTCGCTCTCCAAGATCCTTCTAAACACATCTGAATCTGAAACCGCCATTCCTTTCCCTGAACATTCGACTGTTGGCCAGGAAAGAGTGTGAGGACGGGATGCTATCGGGAAGTGAATTGGCGATGTATAATGAGCTCTTGTTTACGTGATGATGACATGAGGCTACCCGTATCAATCTGACCCATCCATCCAGAAACATCCTCTCCTCCAATTTTCAAAAAGTCCGTCTGCATGCCGCCCAACAACCCCGCCTCGACATCGTCACCAGGCTCTATTTCTGTAGAGTCGATTCTGACGGCAGTTACCAAGATTTCGACATTTAACGGCACGACAAATCTGACAAGTGCAACTGGCTTTTTTTTTGAACGTGACCAGAGACTCTTCGTTGTCACAAATCGTCATGTGGTAATCAATGAGCCCACAGCCCACCGCCCTGATCGAATTGAGTTAGAAATTCATATCAATCCCGAGAATATCGCTCAGGTCTCGAATTACTCCATACCGCTGTATAAGAATTCGAAAGCCGTCTGGTCCGAGATTGCTGATGCTGGCGGCTCAGTCGATATTGTCGCGATCGAGATTAATCGTCAGGCGCTTCCGAATTCAATCGTTTTTACGGCTTTCAATGAACACAATCTGCCAGAACAATTGGAATCAATTGAAGTGGGGACAACGTTATTGATCGTGGGGTTTCCACTTGGATTTCATGACACTCTGCATAAGCTTCCAGTGGCACGTCATGCGATCATTTCTTCGGCGTTTGGTTTGCGATTTCAAGGACAAGGCTATTTTCTGACTGATGCCCGACTCCATCGAGGGACCAGTGGCGCCCCGGTTGTGGCACGTTCGACACGACGCTCTGGAAGAAACCAGCTCCCTTTTTTGCTTTTGGGTGTCCACGGCGCCCGCCTGGATGTTAATCGTAATGAATTCGAAGACGAACGTCTGGCATTGAACGTTGCTTGGTATTCTAATGTGCTCATGGCGTTGACCTCGGCTCCCGTTAATCCTCAATCGACATCTGAAAAGACAGAAAACCCCGTTTCTCAAGCTCAACCGTCATCATCGGTCAAATCGCCCCTTCCACCCGATCAGACGACGGCCAAAGGTTTGAAAAGTGTCACATGATCGGTCCCTCCATCTG
>JBGSVC010000238.1:0-8805 GCA_041753175.1 Planctomycetaceae bacterium | reverse complement strand
GCGAAACTGGCTGGCTGAGCGTTTCGGCAGATCTCGCGACATCGCCAGTGAGCTGTACGACGATTAAAAAACTCAAAACAGAACACAAACACAATAGCTGCTTACGAAACAAGTCGGGCATCGTCTTTCCTAACATGACACAAATTCAATTGGGCAGGCTTGAATACGATTCGTATCAGTCACAAGCCTCTGATCACGATGAAGATTGCAGCGCGATTTGATCATAATCGATGGAGTGGTTGAGCAAGACTTCTGAATTCCAAGAGTTGGTAAGTTTTCTAAAAATTACGAATTCGCATGTGATGATGACGCGAGCAGATACTGCATCGTCGATCACGATATTTGAAGCTGCGCCCTGAGATTGAGTGAATTGGCAGTTGTTGCCATCATGGGTTTCACGCCATAATAAAAATGCATGCGAATATCATTATTCCTCACAACGATAGGTCACGACGATCAATGATGGACCAGACACTCAAAATTCAGTTTGCGCGTTTTCTTGTCTTTATGACTGTCTGCGTGATAGCCAGCAGTCGGGCAATTTCGCAGGAATTTCCCGAACCTCACAATTCTGAAGTCAATACGCAATCGACGTTGATGCCTGCAGGCGAATCAGCGGCTGGGTTTAGAGTTCCTGATGGATTTCAGGTTTCGGTGTTTGCCGCCGAACCGGATGTGCGCAATCCGATCGCCTGTAACTGGGATGAAAAAGGGCGTCTGTGGGTTGCGGAAAATTTCACGTACGCAGAACGAGCTCAACGATTTGACTTGTCGTTGAAAGATCGGATTGTCATTCATCACGACACCGATGGTGATGGCCAGGCTGACAGCCATCAAGTTTTCACGGATCAACTGCAAATGCTCACTGGTCTGGAAGTTGGGTATGATGGAGTGTGGGTCATCTGCCCGCCGGCGCTGTTGTTCATTCCGGATCGAAATCACGATGACATACCTGATGGTCCGTGTGAAGTTGTTGTGGATGGTTTTACGGTCGCTCAGCAGAACTATCATAACTTTGCCAATGGGCTCAAGTGGGGTCCGGATGGCTGGCTCTACGGACGCTGTGGGGGTTCGTGTCCTGGACGGATTGGAATTCCGGGAACTCCGGAAGAAAAGCGTCTGGCGCTGGAGGGTGGCATCTGGCGTTATCATCCACAACGCAAATCGATTGAAGTTCTCACGGCGGGGACGTGCAATCCCTGGGGACATGACTGGGACAAGAATTACGAGCTCTTTTTTATCAACACGGTTAATGGTCATTTCTGGCATATGATTCCCGGGGCGCACTTCGTCCGGCCGTTTACGCTTGACCCTAACCCGTATGTCTTTGAATCCATCGATATGCATGCCGATCACTGGCATTTTGATACGGGCAAGCCGTGGCATCAATCACGAGACGGCATCGCCAATGATTACGGCGGAGGCCATGCGCACGTGGGGGGGATGATTTATCAGGCGGGGACCTGGCCAAAGGAGTATCAGGGACGATTCATGACGTTCAATCTGCATGGCAGGCGGATTAATCAGGAGATCATGGTGCCTCAGGGATCTGGCTATGTGGCGACGCATGGTCCGGACATGTTTCTGTCTAAAGACGAGTGGTTTCGCGGGATGGAACTTTCTCAGGGGCCTGATGGGAATGTATATGCCCTCGATTGGAGCGATACTGGTGAATGCCATGAACATACTGGGGTCCATCGCCAGAGTGGTCGCATCTATCGGATTTCCTGTGGTGAGCGCTCCCCGCGGCCAGTTAGTGACATGACGACTCTTTCTGGATTGGATCTGGCTCAACATCACGCTTCGGATAACGAATGGCTCGTGCGGCAGTCGCGTCGGCTGTTAATCGAAAGATCTGTCCGTCAGGAGGATGTCAGTTCAGCCGTGAGTGAACTGACATCGATCCTCGAAAACAAAGCGTTTGCTGAGCATCATTTGAAATCACTGTTAACGCTTTTTTCTATGGGGCAAATCTCCAGGGAGCAGCTTGTCAAATTAACGACTGATGAGCAGGAAGCGATGCGCGTCTGGGCGATCCGGTTATTGACCGACCGTTTCCCCATCGATGATCCTCTCAAGCCTGCATTTCAATGGGAAGACAGCCAGTTAACTCAAGACGCGACAGAGCTACTCCCGTTGCTGAGATCGCTTGCACAGTCTGATGTAAGTGCCCGCGTTCAGTTGGCGTTGGCGTCGACACTTCAAAGACTTCCGATCAACAGACGGGGTGAGTTGGCGGAAGTTCTCGTCTCACATGCCCAGTATTCGGAAGATCATAACCTGCCTTTGCTGGTCTGGTATGGACTCATTCCGGCTGCTCAAGAGGCTCCTCAGACGCTGTTGACTGTGCTGCAAAACTGTCAATGGCCCAAAACGCGTGTCTTGATCGCGAGACGACTGATTCTGGATATCGAACGCCACCCTGACTTGATTAATCAAATCGTGGAGAGCCTTTCGACCTCGCAGGATATTGCATTGGTGAGATCGACTCTCGAAGGATTTTCGCAGGGACTTAAAGGACGTCGACAGGCGACGGCTCCGCTGGCCTGGGACAAGTTTGCGAGTGATATCAGTCGCTTTCAAGATCCTGAGCTGGTTAATACGATCCGCAATCTGAGTGTGATCTTTGGGGATGGACGTGCGCTTGAGGAGTTGGAGGAGATCGCGGTTGATTCAGGTTTGGACTATGGAGTGCGTGACAGTGCTCTGCAAACGTTGATTACGGCACGTTCGCCGAATCTGCAACAGATCTGCATCCAGCTTTTGAAAGATCCGAAAATCAATGTGGCTGCTGCGAAAGGGCTTTCCGTTTTGGGTGATGAGGTTTCAGGAAGAGAATTGATTCGAAACTACAACCGTTTTCGAGGGACCGATAAACCTGCGATTATTTCATTACTTGTCAGTCGCCCTGCGTTTGCCAAACTTCTGATTGAAGCGATTGGGAACAAAACGATTTCTTCGAGCGATGTTTCAGCTTTTGATATCCGGCAGATGTTGTCGATGAAAAATGCGGATCTTGCGGACCAGATTCGCGAGATCTGGGGTGAAGTCCAGCCGACTTCGGTCGAAAAACGGGACAATATCAAAACCATGAAACGCATTCTGACGGAGGCGACGCTGGCGAAGGCCGATCTTGCGCGTGGTCGAGTTGTGTTCGAGAAGAACTGCACCAAATGTCATCAACTCTATGGAAACGGTGCGAAAATTGGTCCGGATCTGACGGGGGCGAATCGGGCGAACCTGGATTATCTTCTGGAAAACATCATCGATCCCAGTGCGATTGTCAGCAAAAACTATTATGCCTCGATTCTAGTGCTGGAAGATGGACGGGTTCTCAATGGTCTGGTCACAACCAATACGGACGATGCAGTGACATTACAGACGCAGACAGAGCTTCTGACGATCTCAAAGAGTGAAATCCTGGAGATGAAAACGACGACGCAGTCTCCAATGCCCGATGGATTGCTCAAAACCATGACTGGCGAGGAGATTCAAAACCTCTTTGGCTACCTGATGCATCCTCAACAAGTGGATCGTCCTGCGGAGACCCCATGATGTTCACGAGAATGATCCGAGTTTCTTGTCTTATCAGTCTGATAGTCTGCGGCATGTTTGTTGGTTCGGTCTGGGCAGCCGAGAGTGCTGAGCAGTTGAATCGTAGCGACACAACGCCTGTCGTGACACGCAATGTGCCTTATCGCGAGATTCCGGGCGTCGATGCCAATCAATTGAGTGTTGATATTTATTCCCCTCCTGAAGCGAAACCTCATCCGGTGATTGCCTTTATTCATGGCGGAGGCTGGAGGGTCGGTGACAAAGCGAATGCTGTTTTTCGAAAGAACTGTCATACGTTTGCCATGAAAGGCTATGTCTGCATCAGTGTTAATTATCGATTGACTCCTGCGGGAAGGCATCCTGAAAACATCCAGGACATCGCCGCGGCTTTGTTATGGATCAAAGAGCATATCGCTGATTACAACGGCGATCCGTCGACGCTTTTTGTTGTGGGGCATTCTGCCGGAGCCCATCTGGCTGCGCTGGTTGGTCTTGATCAACGCTGGCTGAAGGCTGCTGGCGACGATTTGTCGTTGATCAAGGGGCTGGTGCTGCTGGATACTGCGGCGTATGACATTCCTGAACTGATGAAGCAATCAGGAGAGAAGCTGATTCATGAATCGGCGTTCGGGGCTAATCCTGAAACCTGGATCGACGCTTCTCCTGCTCTCCACCTGGAAAATCCGGAACAGATCCCGCCAACGTTGGTCGTCTATACGGGCAGACGTGTTGATGCCCGAGAACAATCGATGGCGTTGTCTGCGAAGTTGAAGCAACTCAACGTCCCCCATCAAGTGATCCATGCAGCCGATCAAAATCATGCGGGGATCAATAGCGCAGTGGGCGATCCGGACAGCCGTTACCATCAACTTGTGACGAGCTTCCTTCAAGCCCCGGCTCAGGTTTCAGAGTTGAAGATGAGTGCTTCTCGCTAAGAGGGGTGTGAATGTGGTAGATGGAAATCATTGCATTTTCATCTTAACCATCTGTAAAAAATTGACCTCCTGTCGCTTTTCAACTGTCTGCCAAGGGGATTTATCTACACTCATTGTCTATTATGAGTTAGCAGTACTAAGACAATGTTGAGACATAGAATATGACTGGGCAGACGATGGACAAAACGATTGTGTTGTCAGAGGTTAATTCTGCCGAGCATTATTCACCACGTGAGTTTTTGTTTTTGCATGCTTTTTATATTTTAATGTTTTGCGTGTTTGCTTATATGGCATTGCTAGGAAAGGACTTTTTTTTCATCGTTGTATTATGTGGAGTCAATTTAGTTGTCACGGTCATCTACGGGACACTTCGACTTCGTAAATTATCTCGCGGGGTTGTGAATTGTTTATTGCTGCATAACGATGAATTTGTGCTGGAAAGAGATAACGAATCAATTTCTATTCCTGTATCGGAGGCGTATTTTCGGGATGGATATCTCAAAGACGATCGACGGTTTAATTTTTGTCAGCGAAAGCCTTGCGTGCATTTGCGACGAGAGCAATATGGATCTACCAAGGATCATGCGGTAGAGATCACTAGTGAGACGGTGATGCCGAATTCAAAATCACGAGATGAATGGTTTTTAAGTTGTTTTTTCGTGGCCTTGTACCTGTTCATCGAACGGAATGAACCGATGAAGAATTTTGGATTGATCTTGATCCTTTTACTTCCGCCCTGCGCGATGATGCTCCTCGATCTAAAAGCCATGAGGTTTGGTCATTTTGAGGTGGAACAAAGAGTTCGTTATCGGCCGAAAAGTTTTGACCGATTAGACGATAAGATTTTTTCTTTTATATGCCTGATGCCAATGATTATTTTAATTGCGTTAATGGATGAAGACTACTTACCTACAATCATTCTGGGGATTTGCGTTCCTGCTGGTCTTTTTGTTGTGAATCGTGTGATGGTTAATCTGAATCTGCCAACGTTTGAGCGTTTGAAGCAGGAGCGTGATTTGCGGTCTGAAGAGATCAAGCAGATGTACTTATTGCGGGCATCGATACAAAAGGATGCATAGATTTCGTTACTGCGAAAGGCTGCGGGAGCCGTTGGGGGAGCCGGCGATGGGGACGCCTGTAGGGAGAGGTCGCGCTGCGATTTGGAATGCGGCTTTTTCGATCGGGACACGAAGTTGCTGATAGATTTCGTAGCTGTCCGGATATACCCAGAGGGTGATGGATTGCTGGGCAGGATTGTAGGTCTTCATGCGTTTAATGAATTGAGAGTCTGGCCTGACGGCAGCTTCAATCGGCTCTTCGGCGGCAAGGCCGGACTCGAAGAGTTCCCAATAATCGACGCCGATTTTGTAGACGCCGCCTCCCATGCGGAGGCCATCGGCGATGGAGAGTTCCTGGCGTGAGGCTTTGTATCGCAGCGAAAATCCATCAATGGGACCGACGCTGCTGAAGTGGCTGCGTTGCTGGAGAAGTTTCTCTTTGTTGGAGGCAAGATCGTCTTTGACCAGATCGATGAGTTCCATCAAGGGGACATACGAAATGCGGTTGCCCTGAAGTCGGAAGTGAACTTCTTCACGAGAGACAAGTGAGCCGAGGGAGGTCATCTGGTGAGTGATTTTTTTGGTTGGTGGTTTATCGGCATTGATTTTCTGGAGGACTGCGAGGTGATGTTGTCCTTGCGAGAAGGCCTCTTCGATTTGTGCGCGGAGTTGTTGTTGGGAGAGTTGGGCCTGGGCCAGTGATTGCTGAGTAGTCTCCAGCGTCGCCTGATCTCGTTGAGTTTGCTCGCTGAATTGCTGAAGCTGAGTGGATTTCTGAGACAATTGTTGTTGTGCCGATGTTAATTGTGTCGTCAACTTTGTGAGCTGTTGTTGTTGCGTGGTGGATTGACGCGATGATTCAAGTGCGGATTGTGTGAGGTGTGCGGTTTGCTGAGAGAGTGTGTGAAGTTGCTGGCGGGCGTGTGCATCATCTTGGGCCAGGCGGGAGTGAAAGTCTTCAAGTGTGGCGAGTTGAGACTGGATCTGCGAATGTTGCTGGCGTGCTTCGAGAAAAGTCTGTTGAGCGTGTGCATTGTCGGCACGGATTTGCGAGTTTTCCTGTTCGCGGGCCAGGACATCTTCAAGAGTGGGGCCAGTTGGCTCGGGTGGCAGTTCAATGATTGGATCAGAGATTGACGCGATCTCGAGCGGTGTCGCAATCGATTCCGAATCGGGTGGGGAGATGGTCGGTTCTGGTGCGGTGGAGGTGGTCAGGATTGTTTGTTGAGAGACTCGGATCCCCATGACGACGATTAAAATGATCAAGACCCCGACGATATTGGCGACAATATCGAGGAAGGAATCAGATCCAAATTCGAGTTCGGTATTTTGAACGCGACGGCTCATGAGAGAGTTTCTTGGTTAGCAGAGTTGAAGATGATGGAGTCTGTCATGTGGAATTCAGTTTGAATGGCTGATCGCTTAACTCTGAGGCTAGTATTCATTTAACAGGGTTATTTGAGTTGGGATTGAAAATCAGGGTTTGAGTTAGCGACTGAGGGTTCGAGTTGTTGTTCGATCGACACGGGGACGCGGAGAGTTTTGAGCGAGGATTCGATGCGACTGAAGTGCCTGTTTCCTCCCGGGCTGACTTGAAATTTGAGGGAGGGGGTCCAGTAGAAACCACTGGGGGGTGCTCCCCAGGTGGCGATTTCCTTTTCGAGAGTCCCCCAAAACAGACGTCGAAAAAGTTGAGGGGAATCGACGGCAGAGAGCGAGACGGGATAATTTTGATTGAGTTGAAACTGGTCGGCATCAAGATAGACATTGATTCGTTTTTCGATCCCGATTTGCCCGGCACGGTTGGTGAGTCCATTTTTAGCCAGAAGTCGGGCGACAGCATCGGGCGCCGAGTCGGCCTCGGAAGACGATTCATTGACGACATCTTCCCAAGAGGGTTGTTGGTCGGAAGGATTTCCGGGACTGGTTGGAGAGGCAGGCCGAACGCGGGGAGGATTGAACAAGGGGGAGGGTTGGGATTGTGGTTGTTCCTGGCTCTCAATGTCGCGGACCTGTGATGTGTTTGGTTGTTGATTTTGGGGAGCCTGTTGACTGGAGGATTCCGAGGCAGGCGGAGGCTGAAGTGAGGGGTGTTGTTGTGGAGAGTGCTGCGTTGATTGATAGCGACTGGCGATCGAATTATCAGAGAAGGACTTTTCGCTTGTGGGCGTTGAGAGATTCCCGGTCATGCCGCGTTCGGTGATGACGATAGAACGGTTGGAATTTGACTGAGTTTTGGATTGAGAGTCGTTGGAGGAATTCTGAGGCGGAATCGGGTTTTGTTGTGACTTCGGTGGAAATGATGCTGAGGTCGGGCTTGAGAGGAGAGAGGGGAATTCTTCGCGGCCGATCCCAGGGCCGCTGGCGAACTGAGTGGAGAACTGTTGGGAGGAGTTGAGGATTTCGTCGATGCCGCGTTGAAGTTCGGCTTTGGCAGCGAGATCGAGATCGGGCTTGGCGAGAGGGACGTTGTCGCTGATGAGTTCGTAGCCGAGGTTTTCGTCGAGTGACGAAAGGAATCGGCGTGCGGCATAGAACGACTCGGTTCCTGAGGGTCTGACGATCAGCAGGACATAGGGTTTGTTGTCTGGGGTGTTGCGTTGTAAGGTCCAATAGTTGATGAGTGCCGTTGCTCCACTGGCGAGTGGATTGATGGCATTCGAGAATCCAGCCAGATCAGCAGGACCGAGGGTGATCTCTTCGGGGATAAAGGTGAGGCCGTCTTTTGTGCATTCGATAAGAATGGGATAGCGTGAGGTGCCTGTTTTGGAATCGACGGCGACGATCTGAAAACCATCTGCGGCGTATTTGAGTTCGTCACGCTTTTGGGCGACGCTGTGTTCGATTTCGGCTGTTTGGGATTGTGCCTGAGCGAGTTGATCTTTGAGACGCTGGACTTCGTCGAGGGTGACGTCAAGTTGGGCTTGAGACGTTTGAATGCTGGATGTTAGGTCTTGCTTTCGTTGGGTGAGCGTTGCCAGTTGTTTTGCAAGAGTGTCGTTTTGTGAGATGACAGAGGCGATCTGCTGCTGCAGTTGAGTTTGTTGCTGCTCGAAGTTTGAGAGTTCCTCGTTTTTGAGATGGAGAGCATGGTGTTGGGAGTCGAGCTGGTTTTCGTGTGTGGCGATTTGTGCGCGGAGGTCTTCAATGACCTGGGCCTTGAGTCGCGCAGAGGCTTCTAAGGTGGACAGTTGTGCGATAAGTTCAGACAGATCGATTGGCTCGAACGCAATGCGTTCCAGAAGGGGTGGCATTTC
>JBGSVC010000237.1:0-7360 GCA_041753175.1 Planctomycetaceae bacterium | reverse complement strand
CCTGCATCGAGGCATACGTTCTCAGATTAGGTGTGACCTGCAACCCCATGCGTTGAATCCGGGTAATGGCCTGATCGTGTTTGCGTGGTTCAAAGCCTTCCTGAAAGCCCAGACCGTGAGCGAAGAACCGCAGTTTTCGTGCAGCCGACTGAACCGGATCCAGCAATTTGAGCGCACCGGCAGTCGCATTGCGGGGGTTGGCAAACGGCGTTTCTCCACGCTCAAGCTGTGCCAGACGCAAATTCGCAAAATCCGAATTTCGGATGTACGCTTCGCCTCGAACTTCCAGAACATCCGGCAGGTCTGACCCCGTCAATTTCAGCGGGACATCAGCAATCGTGCGGACGTTGTGCGTAATGTCGTCACCTTGTTGACCATCGCCTCGCGTTAACGCCAATGACAGTGCGCCCCGCTCATACAGGATCGCCACGGCCACACCGTCAATTTTATATTCAACGGTATATTCAATTTCAGGTAGCCCCAGCAGCTTTTTGACGCGCTGGTCGAAATCAAAAAGTTCCTGCTCTTGAAAAGAGTTTTCAATGGACAGCATCGGCAAACGATGAGCGACCGTCCGGAACCCCTCAATCGGGGCTCCCCCTACTTTGCGGGAAGGGCTGTGAGGGTCATCAAATTCAGGATGAGCCCGTTCCAATTCGACCAAACGCATCATCAGACGATCAAATTCCAGATCGCTGATCTGCGGGTTCGCCTCTGTATAATAGAGATAATTATGGTGCTCAAGAGTCGTTCTGAGCGAAGTGATTTCTTCAAGTGGTGTCGGGGGAGTGGTCATCAAGTGATCTCTTAATTCACGATCCTGCAGAGTGACTGCTCACAGCACAATAAGCGTGATGCATTTTGTACCCAGTCTAAGATTCCCAGTGTAAGTCAGCGTGATGAAAAAGAAAAAGCCCACCATGATGATCTGGTGAGCTTTGGTGTGTTTGAAATTTCAACGTCTGTTCTTGATAGACATCAACAATTTAAGTTTTCTTCTTGGCCACCGCCAAACCTTTGGCGATCGTATCGGCTGCTTCGGCGGAATCCATTTTGCACAACACCTGGAAGGCGACCGAGAGTACCCGTTTGGTTTCTGCAACGTTGATTTGTGTTTTTCCAGTGTCTGTGTGACGGGAAACCTCATTGTAGAAATCGGGAAGTTTCATGCACTGTCCTTTTTGCTGAAGAGTTCGAAAAGTGGATTCGGGAACGTCAACATGTTTCCCGTCAGAGATGTACTATGCACACTAAAAACATCTCTGCCCGAATGTCAAGACCGCATCGATCGGGGTGCATTCCTTCAAATCAGCACACGGGTTTGACATTCAGATCAGGAAATGGTCCGCATGAGGTTCAGCAATCAGCATTTTGACCAGTTCGTTATTAGCATCAAAGAATCGATAGCGCGATAACTCACCCAGGTCAGACCAGAAAAAAGGGGGCGTCAACAACGGGAAGACCGCATCAACGGGTTCCTGAGGCGTACACAGCCAAAATTCCATCTGCAACGTACGCACGGTATAACGATGACTTTTGGCCTGCAGCAATCGCAGGGGCTTAACGACCAACCCGGTCTCTTCGACGCATTCTCGCAGCGCTGCCTGCTGATGAGATTCACCCTCTTCGCATTTCCCACCAGGAAATTCATAAACAGATTCGTCGTGACTGTTCACGAATCGCGGGCCGATGATGCATCGCCCTGCAGCGATCACGACCGCGATACCCACGCGTCGGATTTCTTCTGTTCGGTCTACGGGACGTCGCTGGGAAGTGATAAGTCTGCGCTCGACTTTCTGAATAGGTCCTGCCAGATCAGTTTTGCAGGGCGGCGCAGACCTGAAAAACTGATGACGATCTTCTTCGGAAGGGTACTACGTTCTGCTAACAGCCCGTCGATTCTCTAAATGGGATGCATGTTTCCTGGGATGGAATCAACAAAAATGCCCGGTTTCAGGATTTTTCAACAGACTGCCAGAGTCTAATGCGTATCATCCTAGCGAGTATTGGCGACGCGCAAAGTGGCAATCAATGGAAAAACAACCAAACACCGCCACACAGACCCTCCATGACTACTATGGATCAAAAAGTGGAGGCATCTCGAATTCTTCCGAGTCTTCATCAGGATCATCAACGACGACAGGAAATTCCTGACTCATCAAATCCTGCGATGCAGCCACAACACGAGGCCGCACATCAGACTCAAACGCTTCCGCGGCGGTTTCCTGTTCCGTCGAAACTCCCTCCATGAGGTTGACTTTCTTACCCGCAGATCCGTCTTCCAGCGAGAGTTTAAATTTGACATCCCCAATCTGCAAGGTATCGCCGATGGACAACTTCCCTTCACGGTTCGTCGCCTGACCATTGATCATCACGCCGTTCATACTCTCCAGGTCGCGGACCACGATATGATCCTCAATCAGCGCCAGGCAACAATGTTTGCGCGAAATCTTCCGACTTTGTATCAACACGATATCACAATCCGGATGACGACCGACGAGCAGAATCGGCTTGTCGAATTTGATCGCCGGACCACCATTGACCGGAATTAGCAACGCTCTCATCAGGATCTACTCCACACGATCTGGGTCACGACAGCCCGAATCGCCGCTTCAATTCACTCAGTTAGAACTCAGTCAATCGGATCACTGCACGGGACATGATCACTGCTCGGGCCATGATCACTGCACGGGCATGCAAGAGATGGGATTCAGACTTGGGGACGGGATTAACACACGTATTATCCTCACATCCCAGACAGCAAGCGTCAAGCAACAATTGGATGCAGACACGAAAACCTCAAATTCAAGAATAGGCATGGACAATCTGTACTGCTCCCCTGAGTTCTTCGGCGTCGATGGCATAGTTTGCCGGGTGAATCGAATATCGACTTTTCATCCAGTCTCCAAGACCTTCCAGAGGGGCCGGATCAAAACGCGCCTCGACTGCGAGCGTTTTTCCAGGCACAACCTGCAACAGCTCTCCATCCTCAACGATCAGTTCTCCTTGCTTATAAACATAGCGAGGCCGGGCAAACATTGCCGCCAGGTCTGCCTGCTTGTGATAAACCGTCAGATCCGCATCTGCCCCGGGGCCGAGGTGGCCTTTGGTTGACATCCCCAGGATGCGCGCGGGTGCTGCGCGCGTGACGATGGCGATCTCGGAGAATGTGTACTCACGAGTCAGCTCGCCCAAATCGCTGCGTTTCCGTACCTCGGCAGGAAGTTGATTCCAGATTTCCAGACGAGCCTGTCGATCCATCAACCAGGCGATCATTTGGGGATACTTCACAAACGCCCCGCCATTGGGATGATCGCTGGCCAACGCCATCCGCCAGGGGTCCTGCATTTTCAAATACCATTCCAAACCGATGGCCCATTGAACAGCATGAATCAAACTCCGGCGCGGCACAAACTCTCCAGGTATCACCCCACAGCTTGATTCCTGTTCGATATCTGCATGAAACCATTTCTTTTTCGTCAAACGCCATAAGTGTTCGGTAACAGGACCATCAGCAGACACGGTCACGACATCCCCAGGCATGATATGCCCGACATCAATGGTAATCTCGGGATGGGCATGGACGTAGGCCACCAACGGGTCGACACCCGAACAAAACGATCCTCCGTCGTCAGGATCACCGCCATAACTGTGAAACTGCACATGAGCGAAATGTGCTCGATGACCTTCGATCGCCTTCATGGTCGCCAGTGTCGTTTCCCAGTTGCCCGGCATGCCAAGATTATTGCAATGGATGTGGACGGCATGCGGCAGATGAAGCTCTTCGGCCAACCGCGAAATCGTGGAGACAATCTGCCGCGGAGTCACTCCAAACTTCCCCACTGGTTGATCCAGATGCGTCAGTGACTGCCGCGAAATCTGTTTCCAGTTTTCCACGCCTCCTGGATTGACGATTTTCAGCCCCCAGGCTTTCACAGCAGAAACGGCCCATCCCAGATAGGCACGCACAGCATCCAGATCGCCTGTCGAGAGTTTCTCCAACACAAAATGGTTATTCCCAACAAGTAATAAACACGCCCGATCGATCAACGGCGTCTGTGAGAATTCGTCGTGTGCAAGGCGCGTTTGCAATCCCGGAATCGCGGCATCGACAGCCGTCGTGTAGCCCATGCCTGCAAACAGTCGCCCGGTCGCTTCGCAATGCGGGACAACGGTGTGGCCTTGTCTGGAAGTCAGTCGACGAGCCGCCTGAACCAGAGGACCAGCAATATGGCAATGCAGATCGATTCCCCCCGGCATGACCAGATCGCCTTGCAGGTCAATCGTCCGAAACTTCTCACGTTTCGATTCGTCATCCGGCGACGCGACGATCTTGCCATCGTCAACCCAGAGGTCTGTCTGCTCCCCATCAATACTCCGAGCAGGATCGTACATGCAGGCATTGATAAAATGAAGCAGAGACATCACAGCTCGATCAATAAGGTCTCGATGTCTGATCGAAGAGACTCTCGGCCTGTTGATTCTCAGGCCGGCAAAACTCCGCAATAGCCACCAACAAGAGAACGCCCCGAATTCAGGCGTTTTTGGAGTGTTGAAAACCGACACGAAATCGTTTTTCAACAGACTGCTAACAGTGTTTAATAATTCAATACACTGCTAAACTCAAGAGAGAGCAATTCCTGACATTCTGTTTCCTGTTTTCATAGGAAGCCTTAGAGCAAGAAACATCTAAGCCAGAAGTATTCAGACCATGTCACACCGACTCCCCTTTCCCGGTTCATTTCCCTTCACTCGTCTCCGACGAAACCGTCAGGCGACCTGGGTCCGAAATCTCGTCTCCGAACACGACCTCACATCCAATGATCTGATCTGGCCCGTCTTCGTACAAGACGGGACGAACATCTCGACCCCCATCGCCTCGATGCCGGGTGTCGATCGACTCTCGATCGACCGACTCGTCGAACAGGCCAAACGGGCAGAGGATTTGGGAATACCTGCGCTGGCTCTGTTCCCCGTGACGCCTGCCGAATCAAAAACACCCGATGGCAAAGAAGCGACAAATCCCGACAATCTCGTTTGCCGCACGATTCGCGCCCTCAAAGAAGCTCAACTGACTCTCGGCATCATCTGCGATGTCGCCCTCGATCCCTACACAACCCATGGCCATGATGGATTGCTCGAAGACGGCAAAATCCCCAACGATGAGACGGTCGAGATCTTGTGTGATCAGGCCCTCAATCAAGCCCAGGCCGGTTGCGATGCCATCGCCCCCTCCGACATGATGGACGGCCGCATCGGCGAAATTCGCTCGGCACTCGATCAACAGGGGTTCGATCAGACACTGATCATCTCCTACGCCGCCAAATTCGCCTCTTCGTTTTACGGGCCATTTCGTGAGGCGGTCGGGTCATCAGCAAACCTCGGACAAGGTGACAAAAAAACCTATCAGATGGATCCTGCCAACTCCGAAGAGGCCTTGCGGGAAGTCGCCCTCGACCTGCAAGAGGGTGCTGATTTTATTATGGTCAAACCGGGCATGCCGTATCTGGATATCGTGCAGCAGGTCGCCTCAACCTTCGGCTGTCCGACACTCGTGTACCAGGTCTCCGGGGAATACGCGATGATTTCGGCAGCCGCCGCCCATGGCTGGCTCGATCGTGACAAAGCCATGTTCGAATCGCTGTTGGCCTTCAAACGTGCTGGGGCGTGTGGCATTTTAACCTACTTCGCACTTCAGGCAGCAGAATTGCTCGCCAGAAAATAATGCGTCTCCCACAGCGGTTCGGGTACAATTCTATGCAGATACAATTCAATCCACTGTTGGCAACCCAAAGTTCCTCGTTGTCTAAAAAGACGATAGAAAAGCCTTTTAGACGATTCATCACATCCTAATATCCTGCTGTAAATTCCGATTGATCGAGCCCCATGACTGACGACCTCCAGGATGACCGCACCACGGGCAACAAGCCCGCATTCGAGCGCGACCTCGATTTGCCCAGTGGCTCGCTGCACACCATCAACCTGCAGGAAGCCGAGTTGGCCCAACGTATTATCGAAGGCGATGCCCGAGCCTTGGCTGGCCTGTTTTCCTTGCACTACAAACGACTCTGGCGAATTGTCAACTTTCGCATCGATCCTCGACTTCGCAGCCGCATCGATCCTGACGATGTCATTCAGGAATCCTACTTGAATGCACAGGCGCGGATTCGCTACTTCTTTCAGGAAGCCTCACATTCCTGCCTGATCTGGCTGCGTTTGATCGTACAGCAAACGCTCATCGATATTCAGCGCCGTCATCTGGGCGTCAAAAAGCGAGATGCCTCCAAAGATATTTCCATCAATTCACCAAGAAACGATGTTGATACGTCCGCGTGTTTGTCGTTTATGCTCTGTGGTTCAGGGACAACTCCCTCACAGGTCGCGATGCGCGGCGAAATTCGTCATCAGATTGAACAAGCCATCAACTCGTTATCAGAACTCGATCGAGAAGTGCTCGCATTGCGTCATTTTGAAGAACTCAGTAACGCCGAGACCGCCCATGTTTTGAAAATTTCCCCCCAGGCGGCCAGCGTGCGCTACATCCGGGCACTCAATCGCCTCAAAACCATCATTCGTCCTCCCGAGTAACCTCACAATCTGGCTCCCTTCCCCCCTCTTGTTTTGCTGATCGCAGGCGATTATGGATGATCTTGACGATGCTGAATATGGCCAGTTGCTGGGCCTCCCCTATCAAAACAATAGCCAACCATCGAACCATCAGGAGTTGCTCGACGTCGTCCTTTCCGAATGCCTCGACAGCTACCGCAAAGGTCAGCGAAATGCGTTAGATCAATGCCTCAGGAAATACCCGCAACTGGCCGATCAAATCCGCGAACTGCTCCCGCTCGTCGGCGTGATGGAAACGTGGAAACATGAACGTGAAGCAGAAGTCTTCAAGTCCATCATCATCCCCGAACTGACTGGCAAGCCCATCGGCCACTACCATGTCTTGCGGGAGATTGGCAGAGGTGGGATGGGAGTCGTCTTTGAAGCCGTCGACATGCGTGATCGCTCAACAGTAGCCCTCAAACTGCTTCCCAATCGCTATGTGAAAAACTCCCGTCAAAAAATTCGCTTCCAGGAAGAAATAGAAGCCGCTCGCAAACTCTCCCATTCCCATATTGTCCCGATTCTCGATGCCGGCGAACATCAAGGGCTGATCTATTACGTCATGTCGCTGATTGAAGGCGCCGATCTCGATCGCGTTATTCGAACACTGCGCGATGAAAACCAAATTGTTCTGGCCGACGATCTACCCAACCTGAAAGATGTCTCTGGTCATGGCGTTGAGATGCGCACCTCACACTCCGACCACACGCGTGTCCTCAAACGTCACTCCTGGAAGAAGTTTGCCCGCATC
>JBGSVC010000236.1:0-2140 GCA_041753175.1 Planctomycetaceae bacterium | reverse complement strand
ATTGATTCCGTTCCTGGAGCACGACGATGCCAACCGGGCATTGATGGGTTCGAACATGCAACGCCAGGCTGTGCCTTTGCTGGTGACAGAATATCCTCTGGTAGGAACCGGTATGGAAGACTTCGTTGCTGCGAACTCAGGCATGGTTGTCTGTGCCGAGAAAGACGGGACAGTGACGTATGTTGATGCCAACGTGATTGAAGTTGATGGCCGAAAATATCCACTCCGAAAATTCACCGGCCTTAACGAGCGTACCTGTCTGAATCAGAAGCCTTTGGTTTCTGTCGGTCAGGAAGTGAAAAAAGGCGAGATCATGTGCGACTCCGCAGCGACCAAAGATGGTGTGCTGGCGTTGGGTCGAAACGTCCTCGTTGCGTTCATGTCGTGGCAGGGATACAACTTCGAAGATGCGATCATTCTTTCAGAACGATTAGTCAAAGAAGATGTCTACACGTCGATTCACATCGACGAGTTTGATGTGGAAATCCGTGAGACAAAACTGGGGCGTGAAGAATTCACACGCGATATTCCCAACGTCAGCGAAAAAGCATTGCGTCACCTGGATGAAACCGGGATCGTCAAAATTGGAACGCGCGTTTCTCCCGGCGATATTCTGGTTGGAAAAGTCTCTCCAAAAGCGAAGTCTGAATTAACGCCGGAAGAAAAACTTCTGCAGGCGATTTTTGGTCGTGCAGGCGAAGATGTGAAGAATGAATCGTTGGAAGTTCCGTCGGGTGTCGAAGGGATTGTCATTCACACCGAGAAATTCGCTCGTCGCATGTCTCTGACAGAAAAAGAGCGTAAGGATTTCGAGGCAGAACTCAAGAAAGTCGAAGCGGACGGTTACACGAAAGTTGCAGAGACTTTCAAAACATTTTTGCAGACGTTTGAAAAAGCTCTGGGGCGTCATTTGTCTGATGAGAGCGGTCGCGAGATCCGCAGTTTCAAAGAGGACAAGACGATCGCAGAATCTGCTCGCAGCTTCTTCAAATATTACAACGATCTGGATATTCGCAGTCCGCAAAAGCAGGCTGAATGTAAAGAGATCATTGAAAAGTATTGGTTTACTGTGGAAGAAGCCATCGACGCTGCAGACCATGCTGCCAATAGCATGAAACGAGGGGATGAACTTCCCAGCGGCGTCTTGCAGATGGTCAAAGTCTATGTGGCCTCGAAACGCCAGATTTCTGTTGGTGACAAGATGGCCGGTCGTCACGGAAACAAAGGGGTGGTCTCGAAAGTTCTGCCAATTGAAGATATGCCTTATCTGGCCGATGGAACGCCTGTAGACATTATTTTGAATCCGCTGGGGGTTCCGAGCCGGATGAACGTCGGTCAGATTTTGGAAACGCACCTGGGATATGCTGCCGCAATTTCCGGATTCCGCGCCATTTGCCCGGTCTTCGATGGATGCGATGAATCCGACATCAACGATTTGCTCGAAGTCGCCGGGCTGCCTCGCGATGGGAAATCGCAATTGTATGATGGCCGAACAGGTGAAGCGTTTGAGCAAAGAACCACCGTTGGGATCATTTACATGCTCAAACTACACCACTTGGTCGACGACAAAGTTCACGCCCGAGCGACCGGTCCTTACTCTTTGATTACGCAACAGCCATTGGGTGGAAAAGCCCGATTCGGAGGTCAGCGATTTGGAGAGATGGAAGTCTGGGCGTTGGAAGCCTATGGCGCTGCATACATTTTGCAGGAATTGCTGACCGTCAAGTCCGACGATGTCGAAGGACGCACCAAGATTTACGAGTCGATGGTCAAAGGTGAGAACACACTCGAAGCGGGAACCCCCGCCAGTTTCGATGTGTTGAATAACGAGATTCGTGGTCTGTGCCTCAACCTGCAACTGGAGAAATCGCGGGCGTGACCAGTGACGTCTCCCCGCGGGTGGCGCTGGACGCCGGCGCCGCACAAGTGCAGCACGACTTGTTCTCAAAAGCGATTTCCTATTCCCTATTCCCTATTCGCTGAACCCATCATGAGCGCTGGCGACACTGCCTACGATCGAGTTAATGACTACGGGTCCATCAAAATTGGGCTTGCCAGTCCGCACGACATCCGGAGTTGGTCATTCGGTGAGGTCAAGAAGCCGGAGACGATCAATTACCGGACGTATCGTCCTGAGCGG
>JBGSVC010000235.1:0-1644 GCA_041753175.1 Planctomycetaceae bacterium | reverse complement strand
CGGATGGGCCTTGCCTGCGTCTAAGAGTGACTGCGCTGCATTTGCCTGGGACAGGGCCTGTTCTGCGGAAACAGTGAGATACGCGCCGTAATGTGTGTCTTCGGTCGCGATGCGGTCAAGGAAAGCCTGCGTGACCTCCGCGGCTGAAACTTCTTTTGATTGGAGCTTTTTCGAAAGCTCCGTGGCCGTGAGTTGGGTGAGCACGGTGTTTATTCCTCGATGATGGTAGGGACGATGAAAAGACCGGCTTTTCGTTCGGCGGTATTCCCCATTGCTTTTTCGCGGTCGAGGCCGGGCCGACTGATATCTGCGGCCAGGACGTTTTGAAGAGCCACCGCGTGAGGCTTGGCAGGTAAATCGGCGACGTCGAGGTGTTGAATGTCTTGGAAGTGCCCGAGAAGCGAATTGAGTTGGGACTGGAAGTCCATCAGTTCGGCTTCATCCAGCTCCAATCGGGCCAGTTTGGCCACATGACGGACTTCGTCCAAAGAAATCGACATCGGCTCATTATAGCAACCGCCCATAATCTGAATTAAGGCATGTCGGTTTGGGGCAAACGAGAAACGTACGGGATGGTGACGACAACGGTCATTTTTTGGGTGACTTTGAGTGCGGTGGCGCATGTCTTTCGGCCGCTGATTCCTGATGATGTGAATGAAGACGCGGCGGCAAGCGGAGAGGCATTTGTGAAGTCGGCCCGTTTGCAGCAGATTCGTTGGCGACCGATGACGGACGAGATTTTCGCAGAGTCGGCGCGGACGGACAAGCCAATTCTGCTGTTGTTGGGGACGGGTTTTAGTTCACTGGGAGCGAAAATGGATCGTCTTTTGGCGCAGGAGGACGTGGCGGCGAGCGTGGAACTGAACTATATTCCGGTTCGCATAGACTTGGAGCGTGAACCAGGGTGGAAGGCGCGGCTTGCGCAAGTTGCCCGTTCAGTGAGGGGGGACAGCCCCTGGTTTCAGCTTGTGGTGATGAACTTTAAAGGGGAGATTGTTGTGATGCCTCCCCACTCGGAGTTGTGGCAAACGTTCAATAACCCGTTTTATTTGTATTTGAACACATATGGAGAGTGGCGGGTCAGGGATGAGGCGATGCGTGTCGAGCAATCACGAAGTGAGGAAGAATTTGATTTGACTGGGGGAGTCAACTCTGGTATTCCGGCTACAGATGACTACATCAATCGATTGTTGGCGCTTGGAGATTCGACGAACGGAGGGTTTAGCGGTACAGCGAGAAAGGTTCTGCATCCCCAGGACTTCTTGCTTTTGTACGATGCCGGTTTGTATCGAGAACTGACAACCTACTTTGGGCCAATTTTCCAATCTTCGGCAGTGGACGTTTTGGATGGTGGGTTCTTTTTATCGGCGGAAACTACATCTTGGAGTTCGATCGAATATGACAAGGTTTCGACGGTAGAAGCAGATCTCTTAGAGTTGCTGACTTTTTTCAGTGCGACCGATGATCTTTCGAAATGGCTTGCAGAGCGACTATTTGACCGATTAGTCAATGAAGCAGAGTCTGGTCGACTCCCCAGTTTTTCATCAAGTTTGAAAGATGACGCTAACCGATCGTTGCATTACAGCTTTTCGCCGGCGAGGCTAAGACGAGAGGGTCAAACTCAACTGACGCCTCGGGAGAAAG
>JBGSVC010000234.1:0-10652 GCA_041753175.1 Planctomycetaceae bacterium | reverse complement strand
GTCGGGCCATTGTTTCGTTGGTCAGCTTGGCGGCTTCTGCTGTTTTTTGTTCGATAAAGGCCTGCATGTTTTCCAAGGCCTGGTGTTGCTGATTATAGGCCTTTTCGACGGCAGTCCGGTCCATTTCTACCAAGGCCAGATATTGATCAGCCGTCATGGAGGGGGGCTGCAACTCAGTGAGTTCGGTTTCTTTTTTCGTATTGACGGCTTTATAAGCGGCGAGAAGTGCTTTGGGGAACAAGGGGGTTGTGGAGATGTTTTGATTGGAATCGTTCCAACTGGCACTCCACGAAGGGGTCTCGCCACCGGTGTAAACAAAACTTATTTCTTTGAGATCGTCAGCCATCGCCTGATAGTTTGGAAACGCATCAAACCACCAAAGCTGAACGATGGAGAACGTCATGAAGGCAATCGACGCGACAGTCACAAAGACCGCTAGAACTCGACTTATCGACTGAACCATGACCATCCTGCCTGAGACGATGAAGTTGTCTTGACTCGGGGAAATACGATTTCAACTCGACGAAAAACTCTTCGTCAATGTGGACAAACTGCCCACATTGTGGAAGTATCGGGCATTGACCCCGTTTCTCAACGGTATTTTATGTTATTTCTTGACACAAAGAAATGTCAAATTGAATAAATGCGGTAAGCTCAGATTGGTGGAGTTTGCCAAAGGATAGCGATTGCATCGATTGTTTCGTTCACAACGACTCTCGATAACGTGGTTTTCCATCCCAGCCGAGCTTTTTGTTGAGGGCTTTGTAGAAATTGTGGCACGGCAACCGGACGAGTTGAAAACAGACAGAGGCTTTGCGGACTTCAACGCAGTCCCCTTCTTCCAGAGGCAAGCTTTCCTGTCCATCGAGTAATGCCACTCCGCCACGGGGGGAACGCATGACAGTCAACTGATAAACACTATCGGCTCGATCCACGATGGGGCGAATTGATAGTGTGTGTGGGCAAATCGGCGTGATTACAAACGCTTCCATATCCTGTCTGAGGATAGGTCCACCGGCTGAGAGGCTGTGGGCAGTCGATCCGACTGGTGTACTGATCAAAACGCCATCTCCGCTGTAGGTCGTGACATCTTCCTGATCGATTCTCAGGCGAACATCGATCATTCCCAGAGAAGCTGCTGAGCAAATCGCGACTTCGTTGAGGCCCACATATTCCTGCACGTTATGTTTTGCACAAACAATCCTGCAATGATACATGAGGTGATTGGTGATCAGATAGTCGCGTGTCGCGATAGCCTCGAAATCATTTTGGAACTCTTCCAGAGTGGCGTTGGCCAGGAATCCCAGACGACCCAGATTGATTCCTAAAACAGGAATCTGTCTGGTGGCAAATTGACGACAGGCGCGCAGGATCGCTCCATCGCCTCCGACAACGAGCGCCAGATCAGCATCTTCCTGATGAAGTTCATCATCACCAGCAATCGCGACTCCAATCACTTCTGCCTGTGGCTGTGACTTTAGAAAGCCGTAAATCTGATCGGCTGCCTGCTGCACGTGCGGGCGCTCATCCCGGGCGATGATCACGATTTTGAGAGGCGGGTGCAAAGACATGTTGCTCCATTCCTAAGTGACCGGATAAGACGCATCGTCTTTTTGAGGTCAGACCTCCAACATGACGTTTCTACAAACAAAAAACCAGTCGAGAGTCTCTCTCGACTGGTTTTTGCTGACAAAAATGAAACTACGGACGTTATGCGGCGATGCGCTGTGAGGCGGGAAAGTGCAGAATGTTTCGTCGGCAACATGTTTCGACGGCGTGCTGCAATCCACCCACGACCCGCTCCAACTGATGGGGAGTCAGTTCAGGGAAAATGGGAATGGCCATAATTTCGCGACAGGCTTGTTCAGAGGCCGGGAAATCACCGGCTTGATAGCCCAGATACTCAAAACATTTCTGCAAATGCAATGCAATAGGATAGTACACGGCACAGCCGATTTTTTGACTTTGAAGTGACTTAAGGACTGCGTCTCGTTGTCCATCCAGAAATCGCAAACAGTATTGATTGTAGACGTGGTTTCTGTTGGGGGCGTGAAATGGAATCTGAAAGGCATTGCTGATGCCGGATTCGGCAAATTTCTGCTCATAAAAGGCGGCGTTTTGCTGTCGGCCTTCGCTGAAGCGGTCAAGGTATTTGAATTTGACATTGAGGACAGCGGCTTGAAGAGCATCCAGTCGACTGTTCATGCCGACTTCGACGTGGTCGTATCGGCCGCGGTCTCCATGGACCCTGAGGCGTTTCATGCGAGTGGCCAAGTATTCGTCGTCGGTCGTGATGATCCCGCCGTCGCCTGCGCCCCCCAGATTTTTTGTAGGGAAGAAACTGAAACAGCAGATCGTGCCCAGAACGCCAACGCGTCGACCGTAGTAGGAAGAACCGATGGCCTGGGCGGCGTCTTCAATGACAGCCAGTCCGTGTTTTGTGGCGATGCGTTGAATCTCTTCCATGTCGGCAGCCTGCCCGAACAGGTGAACAGGAATGATGGCTTTCGTGCGTGGCGTGATGGCCGCTTCGATGGCTGCTGGATCGATATTGAACGTATCGGGCTGAATATCAGCAAAAACGATTTTTGCACCAACACGATGAATGCAGGAGGCGGTGGCGAAAAAACTAAATGGGGTCGTGATGACTTCATCACCGGGGCCGATGTCGAGTGCCATCAGGGCAAGAATGAGTGCATCCGTTCCACTGCCACAGCCAATGGCATGGTGGGCATCACAATATTCTGCAACTTGTGTTTCCAGTTCAACAACGCGTTCCCCCATGATGAAGGTCTGGCGTTGGAAAACCTCGGAAATTGCCGCCTGAATTTCATGCGACATCGTTTGATATTGGGGGACAAGGTCAATCAAAGGGACAGGATCATGGTGAATGGCAGGACCACTGCTTGACGACGCAGACATAGGCGACTCCCTTCGCAGATTGTACGCGACGATGATAGGTGATCCCTTGGGACATGTGCCCAATGGGATCAGGGGGGGACTTCTCATGGTGAACCGCTCGAACAGTCTTGTATCAAACAACGCTGGCAAAAATATTGTCGCCGCGATCCTGCGGATTCGTCTTTGATAAGCCTGATCAATCGAGGGAAACTAAAATGAACGCCCATTTTGGTCAAGGGGAGTCTGCAAAAGTTCGACAGCCGGGGGCTAGATTGTAAAAACGGGCATTCCGGCATTTCTGGACTGGGTTCATTCCAGGGTCTAGGGTTTCAATCGCAATTCGACCCAACGAATTTCAGCCACACTGGAACCGGTGATGCGCTCTGCAGTCAGGCGAAGTGTTTGGACTCCGGAATCCATCTTCAGTTGACCGACCGAAATTGCCTTGAAGTCTTTGACGTAAGATTCACCTTTGCGTTCGACCAGATCATCGGCAGCGCCGACGAGGGGAGAATCAAACGGTTCGGTGATCTTCCATCTGAGTTGATGATCTGCTGCCGAGATGACCACAACAGACCCGAGATTCTCTTCGGGACAGCAATAGTGCATGACTACGTCGTAGTTACCAGTCGTTTTGACGTCGATTGGGAAGCTGATTTCATCGCTTGTTTTTTTCCAATTGGTCAGGTAGGAACAATTGGGTGCTTTTGCGGAAAACTGAACGCCTCGAAGTTTGGCATCGCGGGAAGGTAGTCGTGTTACCGGGAATTCTTGATAGCCGACGGGGAACGGACGGTTTTCTTTGCCATAGGGAATTCCCAGCTCCTTTCGTAGTTGGTTGGATGTCTCGATCATTGATTGATGCACATCGGGATGCTGGTCGTTGAGCGGATGTGTCTGCCCTTTGTCAGAAATACGATCATAGAGGTTGCCATTTTCGTCGAGCAGAAACTGTTGTGAGCGTAATGCCGTTTTACCGCCTTGATGCGTGAGCAGGTTGCGGACTTGTGGGGTGGTATGGGGTTGTTTTAAGACGCCCGCGAGATTGATTCCGTCCCAGGGTTTGTGGTCTGGAGGTGAAATCTCACACAGGCTGCACAAAGTTGGGAACAGATCGACAGCTCCACTCAACTGTGCGACATGTCCACCGGCTGGCAAGTGTCCTGGCCAGCGGACAAAGCAGGGAACTCTCACTCCGCCTTCATTTGTGGACCCCTTTCGCCCTTTCATCCCGTCGTTAAATCGCCAGCTATTGGGGCCGTTATCGCTGAAGTAGACGATGATGGTGTTGTTGTCGATGCCGGTGGTTTTCAGAGATTCCAGGAGACGCGCGATATTCCGATCAACATCTTTGACCATCGCCAGGGCGGCGCGTGTGAAGTCGATATCTTCCTCTTCGGGTCCGTGATAACGCGCAACGATCGACTCAGTACCAATAGACTCAAACAATGCACGCTCAGCCTGCATGGGTGAGTGTGGGACATTGTAAGCCAAATACCCAAAAAAAGGGGTTCCGAGTTGATGCTGTGATTCCATCCACTCGATCAATCGAGACGTTAAATCGGTCGTGATGTGGCCTTTTCCACGTGTTAATTCACTGTTGTGTTCCAGGATCGGGTCAAAATATTGACCCCAGTGGCCCGACGTGAATCCGTAAAACTCATCGAAGCCACGGCCGTTGGGGTGGTAAGGGTATTGTGATCCGTTATGCCATTTGCCAAACAGCCCGGTGGCATAGCCAGCCTGTTTGAATGCGTCGGCGATGGTGATTTCATCCAGATTCAATCGTTCCTGCCCGGTCGAAACTCCGTGGACACCTCCCCTCAAATGAAAGCGTCCGGTGAGGAATTCTGCACGGGTGGGGGCACATACCGGGCAGACATAAAATTCATCCAGGCTGACACCCTCAAGCGACAGTTGATCGATATGTGGGGTGCTGGAATTTTTATTCCCGGTGACACTGAGATCCCCGTAGCCCATGTCGTCCATCAATATCACGATCACATTCGGTTTCTGAGCCGATTGAGCGGTGGCGTGATTGATGGAGAACGCGACGACACAACACACAAGGCTCAGCGTCATGTAGCTAAAAATATCAAACGAGATTCGCGAGTTCATATCTGTTCCTGGCTGTCTGTTGAAAACCATCATCACAGTGAAATTCCAGTCTCCACTATACCCATCAACCGTTTTTGATGAAGACTACTCTTGCTGTTTTTGGGGTAAGTTCGTTAAAAGTGTTTTCTGGATCGATTTTGTCTAGCGAAATGATTTCCGGTATTGATCTTCTGTTGATATTGCAAGGATGCATCTCACGATGGGATTACGTCGTTACTCACAGCTTCCGACGGCTCTGGTCATTTCCAGGACGCGTCAATTACTCTTTCAAAGCCAAACGACAGAACTTCTAACGTCTGTCGCCAGTGGCATGCTGCTTTTAGGAAGTTTCCTGCTCCTTGTGACTCGATTTGGAACTTCGCCGCTGGTTTGTGGAGTGTATGCGGGGGCAATCCTTTCTGCGCTCGCGATCGGTAGCCTGCGACTGGTCGCGACCATGTTGTCAGCACGAACAGCGTCATCTTTTCTGATATTAGCCCTGCTGGCGACGGCGATCCCCTGGATCTTAACGCTCATCTGCCTGGTTGAGATTCCGCCCATTTATCTGAGTGTGGGTGGATCGCTGTGGGGGTTGACACTTCCTGTAGTATTGGCCTCGCCGACTCTCCTGGGTTCGAACGAGTCGTCAACGATCTGGTCTCGATTGAGCGGTATTGGTCTGGGTTGTCTGTTGATTATGATCATTTCCGTTTCAGCGGGATCGGTGCAGGTGGGGCTTATGGTCGCCGCCGGGATGTTTGGAATGGTCTTCGGCGTCCGGATGTTTGCCGATTCAAGAGTTTCACAAGCAAGTGCTGTTCAACAGCCTGCCAATTTTCATGTGACCACGCGTCCAGACTGGTATTCATTCAGTCAGTTTCTGTTGATGGGGATCGCCGCTGGCTTATCGTTTGCGATCGCGACACGCTATCTGGCTCAGTTGATGCCTTATGCAACATGGGTGGCTGCGACACAGTGGGGAATGTTCTTTTTGTTGCTGGGACTTTCAGTGAATGTGATCAGCCGATGGTCGATTTCGAGAAGTCCGTGGCCGGGTTTGTTGGCCACGATGGGATTGCTTGGACTCTTCGGAGGCTTTCTAACACTGGTCAGTGTGTCGATGTGGATAAGTGCATCGATCTCATCGCCGGTCTTGCTCATGGCGCTGCGGAGTGTTGTGATCCTGGTCCTGGTTTTACCTTCGGCGATCTGGATGTCGATGCTGATTCAGCAGTCATTGGTATTTACTTCGTCTTTTCGATCTTCGCTGACCCTGTCTTTTGGCTGGAGTCTGTTTGTGTTAGCGGCCTTGGTCGGGAAGATCAGTATCATACCTCTGGTGGGGATGAATGCAGCCAGTTTGATCGTGGTTGGTATTTCTTTCTATGCGACGCTGATGTCAATAATGGCATTGCGATCATGGAACTGGACTGTCGAACTGAACGCGAAACTGTGGCGTCAGCCGCTCAGTATCGCGATGCTGAGCTTACTACTGGCCATCAGCGTCGGGATTCTTCAGCCCTACAAGCCTCAAGTCGCGGCCCAACTGTTGTTCTCGTCACAGGTTTTTGATGCCTACCGTCAGAATCGCCCGTTTTCTGATCTTCTTGTCATGACGGATCTGCGTCACGACACGACACTGGAAACCTCGCGTGGAACGCTTTCGACTTTAACCGTTCATGCCCATCAGTGGCAGGTACGAAAAAATGGGATCCCCTCAGGGATGCTGAGTCTGGCACCGTTAGTCACACCACAAAGTTCTGCAGATGTGGTGACATCACTTCTCCCGCTGATTCTTCATCAAGCCCCGCGGCGGATTGAAATTCTGGGTGTTCAGGCGGGGACCTCTTTACGAACGGTACTGGCATGTCCTGTGCAATCAGTGGTGCTGCATGAAGCAGACGCGCATCTCCTCTCAGCGATTCGCGGCAATGCCATGAACTCCTTGTGTGGCCTTGATCTCGAAGACCGTCGTCTTACGATCGACTCGACTGATCCACTTTTGGCCAATTTTGACCGCGACCAGCGTTATGATGTCATCCTTTCGTTTCCTGAGCACTCTGCACTGTTAGAATCTGCCGGGGGTATGACACGTGAATATTATCGACAAGCACAACAGCGTTTGGACGAGGCAGGATTGTTCGCCCAGCGATTCCAGACCGCTGACTATGGTTCGACTGCGGTTTGTCTGCAATTAAAAACACTCTCGGACGTTTTCAAGCACGTTGCCTGTTTTGAAATCGCTCCTGGCGAAATGCTTTTAGTCGGCACGGACTCTGATCAAGCCTTGTTTCGTGGCGATCTGTTCGCCAGAAGCCAGAAACTGCATGTTCAATCTTTATTGGCGGAAATGGGCTGGGATTGGTCGGTCCTCTTCAATCTCCCTTATGTCGGCGATGAACAACGGCTTGCCGAGAACTTTAAGACCGTCATCTCGCAAGTGACACCGAATACTTCGCTCAACTGCCGAGCGGCGTGTCGGTTTCCGATCGAACTGATTCGCTGGGGTGATAAACGACGAGAAATCCAGACACAGTTTGCAACCTGCTCTGCACACCTTCTGAGCTACTACGAAGATGATCTGGATTTCAAGCAAAATACAGGTGCTCTTGAAACAGCACTCCAGGATCAACTGGAAAATCTTCAAAAGCGACTCAAAGACATCACGCGTCGGGAAGCACTCGTTGCCGCTCATCCGGATGAACCCTGGGTCTATCGGACTGAAATTAAAACTCAAATTCAACAATCACCACGGTCCCAGATTTTGCCAGCCAAAGGTGAGGGTCTTAAGCGCGTCATCCATGCCGACGATCAAAGACGACTCGATTACTTCGAAGCTTTGGGGAAATGTTTGAATGCTCCCCAATTCAACGCCGATGACTATTTTGAACTGCGATCCTATCTGCTTCCTTTTGATCCATTGGTCAGTGAATTTGTGCATGCCGAACTTGCCCGCATTTGTCAGCAGCAAGGGACGTCGATGGCCTTTCAGGAACTGCTCCATCGCATGCATGGAATTTACTTTTGCCCGCGCGCAGATCGTTCAGTACGCGATGCCGGACGATGCATTGAACTGGTTTCAACAGAGGACATCGCTGATCTCTCAGCGACACAGAAATACGATATCCTCAACGGATTGCTGGATATTCTCAAAAATCGCTGGGAAACACGGGCGCAAATGCCACCTCTTTCCGATGGTATTCTTCTCAATGATATTGGCGACACGCTGCATGCGGCACAATTGGCTCTGGAGACCATGAATCGTTTGCAGCCGGAGGTTAAGCATGTCGATTCATCTGGGATGCTGGCTCGAAGTAAATTTATTGACAAAGAACTCATCAAACCTCTGATGAGCTACCGCGGGGACATCCTCGATGCCAAATCGAAACCGAAACCCGAAGCAGAGTAAACGATCAGGCCGTTCTGCTGAAACCATCTCGCTGAGTGCAGGATTGCTGCAGGAGATAAATCGGAGCTTATTCCAGAACTAACTGTCCAGCTTCGAAGACTGGTCCTTCGAGGCAACTGCGACGATAATCCCAACCCTCGCCATCGCGTACTTTGACGACACAGCTAAAGCAGGCACCGATTCCACATGCCATTGGTGTTTCCAGTGAGAGCCAGCAGGGAACCTCTTGTTCCTGGCAGATCAGCGCGACCTTCTTCATCATGATTTCCGGGCCGCAACAATAAACCGTATCGACTTTCTGCTGTGTCAGCAGTTCACTGAGGACTTCTGTCACATAGCCATGATGGCCTTTTGATCCGTCGTCGGTAGCGTATTTCACATCTACCCGGATATCGTCTTTGAACTCATGGAGATCTGCCAGATGAGCCTGATCGCGAGCGCCGTAGATGATCGTGACACGCTGTGCAGCTTGATGGGGTTGTTTCCCGCCGAAGCCTTTTTTGCCCAAGAGTTCCTGTGTGACGGCGATCATGGGAGTGTAGCCAATTCCACCGGCGACACAGACCAGATGTTGGCCCGTAAAGAGTGGGAATCCATTTCCCAATGGACCCCAAATTTCGACAAGATCTCCCGTGACGAGTCCCTCTAACAGCGTTGTCTGTTTCCCGACGACGTGATAGCCAATGTCTAAAAACTCAACCTCGCCCGAATCTGCAGTGGCAGTGTCGTAGAGAGCAAACGGACGTCCGAGCAGAGGATCGTTGCTGCCGGGGAGACGTAACATCAGGAATTGTCCGGGCAACATCAGGCTTGCCATGGCAGGACATTTCAGTCGTAACCGAAATGTGTGGGCTGCAATGAGGACATTAGAAACGACGACGGCTTGAGACTGGAGAGCACCTGATTTCGGTGGCTCAAGAGACTGTTGGTCGCATTCACTCATGGGCTGACTGACTCCCCACTGATTCACATTGTTGACAGGATTCAATTGAAAACTGGCAGGACTTGATTGAAAACGCAGATGCGTTGTGCGTTAACGTTTGCCCCCACGCGGAGACTTGGGCGAGAATTTTCGACCAGCATTACTGTGTCTACTGGAACCACCCGGGCCTGCCGATCGACCCCCTGGTTTTCTTCCGCCTGATGATCCAGACGGTCTGCCACTGCCACCGCTTGAACGCACTCCGCCAGAGCGCTCTCCGCTAGAACGCTCTGCACCGGAGCGTCCTCCGCCGGAGCGTTCACCGCTTCCGGTCGATCGGTTTGTGCCCGAGGAACGACCGCCGCCGGTTGGTCGACCACCTGCACCTGGTCGGCTACTGCTTGCGCCGGGCCGTCCACTGCCTGCGGCTCTGGGTTTGTAATCTCCAGACCGCGGCTTAATTCCCGCTGGTCGTCGAGCAGGTGGTCGGCTATCGCTGGCTTCGCCACGCTCCCGGGATTCGGCGCGGTCGCCGCGCTCTTCTCGTGTGAGTTGTCCCTGATAGGGAGGTTTGCCGCCAGGACGAGGGCGAGAAGTCTGGTAGCCTCGGTCGCGTTGGCCTGTCGATTCAGATTCTGAAGAACGATAGCCAGTTGGCCGTGTTCCCTGGGGTCTGTGACCTTCAGAGCGCTGTCTTTCGGAAGACGGCCTTTCAGATCGTTGACCTTCAGATTGATCTCGGAATTTGCCGGGGGTTCTTGGCCGATCACCTTCAGGCCGTTCAAAGCGTGTTCGTCTTTCGCCGGAGGAAGCGCCGGGCTTGCCTCCCGGTCGGGGACCAGGCCGAGATCCCGATCGAGACTCTGGTCTGCCGCTGGGACGTCCGCTGGGTCGTGCAGTCGGTCGAGCAAAGGGACGTTCTCCCGGACGAGACGCAGAGCGTGCGCCGCGCGCCATCGGTTTTTTTCCAGGTCCACTTCCCAGACGACTTTCCGTTCCATCGTCTGCCTCGTCTTCAGGAGCGCGGTCTCGTTCTCGTGGTGGACGAACTGTCCCGGCACCTCGACCGCTCGACTTCCCTGAAACACGGATCGGATTGTCGATGAGTTCACGCAGTTCTTTGAGTTCTTCGAATGTCAAAGGGCGAAACGTCCCTGCTTTGACGTTCCCCAAACGCAGCGTTCCAAACTCCACCCGTTTCAACGACATGACTTTGTGATTGACTCGGGCAAAGAGTCGTCTGATTTCTCGATTCTGTCCCTGAATGAGCACGACTTCCAGAATTGTGCTCATCCCGCGTTTGCCAATTTTCTTGACAGACTC
>JBGSVC010000233.1:0-10037 GCA_041753175.1 Planctomycetaceae bacterium | reverse complement strand
TGATTGATCATCACTTCTCCAGTGACGATCTGGGTGCGCAAGTCGAACTCAAAGACACCAGCGAACCAGCCACCGGGTGTTTGATTTTTGACTTCCTCCAACATGTCGGAGCAGCGATCGATCCGATTCAGGCTCAGGCTCTCTACGCCGCCATTGCCACTGATACTGGTTGGTATCGCTTCCCTGCGACAAAGTCTTCTACCTATCGTATGGCCGCCGAGTTGATGGATCTGGGCGCCTCTCCCCAGGATATCTACACTCAACTCTATGAACAGTGTTCACCTGCCCGACTTATGCTCACAGGTAGAATCCTGCAACGCGTTCATGTGGTTCAAAATGGACACGTTGCCTACACTTATGTGGCGCAAAAAGATCTCGCCGAAACGTCGTCTCACCCAGCCGATACTGAAAACTTTGTCAACGAGTGTTTGAAAATTGCAGGTGTGAAGATCGCTTTTATTTGTGTCGAACAACAAAACCGGACCATAAAAACCAGTTTTCGGAGCCGTGTTGGCAGCAATGTCGCCAAATTGGCCGAGACGTTTGGAGGAGGAGGACACAAACAAGCCTCAGGTGCCGTCATTCATGCCAATCTCGAAGAGGCGATCCAACAGGTTCTCAGCCGAATTTCCACAACGAACCTCGACGAAATACAACCTCTCACCGAAGATACTGTATAAATCGACTTGCGACGACGCATTGCTGGTTTCATTGACAACCAACAAGACTGCGAACCACAATCGACTTGAAATGGAGTGAGAATAATTCTGCCTTTCGTCATTCATTTGGGAATCAAAGACTGCATTCTAGCGGCTGCTAGCGTGACGACTTTTCGATTCCTGTTCATACAGATTTTCATTTTGTTTTGACATTCCTAACGTATTGATTGTCAGTCTCTTTGACAGTCAACTTCCCAAAGGGCTTTTGAAACTCATGTCAAATCACGGAAATTTACCAGACTCAGAAACCATGAACTTCGCATCTGTGAAATCATCGCCTCAGGATACGTCCTCCGAAACGGGAATTTCAAAGGCCCCTCGAAGACATTTTATCAAGGGTGTATTTGCTATTGGATCAATTTGTGCAGCCCTGTGCCCACCGATTGCGGCGGGGGCCATGGTCTTTCTGGACCCACTTTTTAAGAAGAGGGGTTCGAAGTCGAAATCCTCTTCGGTCAACGACCAGGCGGAATCCACTGTCGGGTACTTTCGAGTCGCGACTACGGATTCGCTGGTTGAAAACCATCCTCAACTCTTCAAGGTCTATGCTGACCGCGTCGATGCCTGGAATCAATTTAATAATCAGGCCATTGGGGGCGTGTTTCTTCAAAAACAGCCCGATGGCGGAATCATCGCCTGGAATTCCCGTTGCCCACATCTGGGGTGTTCGGTTGAAACCAAACATGATGGTGAAGGTTTCCTGTGCCCCTGTCATATGGGGATGTTTGATCCGCTGGGGATTCGCCAGAATCAAATCTCTCCAAGAGATCTGGATCGACTGGAAGTCGAGGTTCGCGGCGAAGAGGTCTGGGTCCAATTCAAAAACTACCGACAAGGTATTTCAGATAAAGTCGAACTCTCATGAATCAACTTCTCTCCTGGCTCGATGATCGCACGGGTATCGTCACAGCGGTTCAGCGTTTCACTCAATGGCAAATGCCGAGCACCCTCACGTGGCGTTATCTTTGGGGGTGGCTGGCGATCATCAACTTTGCCATTCTGCTGATTACGGGCTTGTTTCTTTCCTCAACGTACAGTCCCAGTTCTCAAACAGCTTGGGAGAGTACGTTCTACATTCAACACATGATGACGGGCGGCTGGCTGCTGCGCGGACTGCATCATTTTGCATCGCAGTCGATGGTCGTCATCCTGGCACTGTTTTTCCTGCAACTCGTTATTGACGGAGCCTACCGAGCCCCGCGTGAAGTGACGTATTGGTCGACGCTGGTGCTGATGTTGTTAACTCTCGGACTGGCGCATACTGGCTACTTGTTGCCATGGGATCAACGGGGATACGCGGCTGCCGATGTTTTCACCAACATTGTCGGGTCCGTTCCGATCATCGGCGAATATGCCCAACAAGTGATTCAAGGTGGCTCTCTGAAAGGGCACCAGACTCTCACCCGATTGCATCTAATCCATGTGGCAGTTATTCCGCTCCTGATCTCCATCGTTTTTATGCTTCATCTCTATTTACTTTCCAGACAAAGCCAAAAACACCCGGCTATTGTATTAGAAAAGACTCAGAAACGCGTGTCGTTCTGGCCCGATCAGCTCCTGCGAATTGGTCTGGCGAGTTTTGTCTTGTCGATGGGGTTGCTGGGAGTCGTCATCTATTTTCATGGGGCAGATCTCGCCTCGGCAGCAGACCCTTCGGAACCTTATTCAGCAGCACGACCAGAATGGTATTTTCTCTTCCTGTTTCGTTTTCTACGTACTCCCATTGTTGAAAAACTTGGCCTGGCATTTGGAGCAATCCACGTCCCCGGCCTGATCACCACGATCATTCTGCTTTTTCCGTTCATTGCGGTCAAAAAAGCAGGATACTATTTCAATCTCATCTTTAGCATCGCCTTATTTGTTGGAATTATTGGCCTGACTGCCATGACACTGCAGGAAGATCGCGTCAATTCCGATCATCAGGCGGCTGTGCATCAAGCAGAGATTCAGGCAGCCAGAGCCACGGAGTTGGCGCTATCGCCTACGGGCATTCCGGTCGAAGGTGGGGTTTATCTTTTGAGAAACGATCCACTCACTCAAGGCCCCAAGATTTATGCCTCGCGCTGTGCGACCTGTCATCCCTGGGATGGACATGACGGCTTAGGGCATCCCCTGGAAAGATCGGGAATCGCTCCTGATCTGGCAAATTTTGGATCGCGGGAATGGATGAAGGGAGTGCTGGTGGATTTTGAAACCGTCTTTGCATCTACTGTCAATGCTCAAAAAGACGGCAAGAAAATCGGAACTGCCTTTACAGAAGGGGAGATGGCCAATTGGTCCAAAGACCATCGTGAATTGCTCAACGAGCCAGAAAATGCCGACGATTTAAGCGCCCTCATCGAATTCTTTTATGCCCAGTCACGCCGCCCGGATGCTCTTGCACTCGATCATGAGTTGGTCGTCAGAGGACGTGATATCATGGACTTCGGCGAGTTGACCAAAGGAGAATTTGAACTGACCTGTATCGACTGTCATCAAATCAAGCCACTTTCGGAAGAAAAAACTCTGGGGAGTCTTGGAACTGCTCCTCACCTGACGGAATACGCCAGCCCCAAATGGTTGAAAGCATTCATTTCTGATCCTGATTCCCAAGAGCATTACGGCAGTACCACCAACGCCATGCCGTCATTTGAATCGCAACTTTCCCCGCATGAGCTCGAAATGCTGGTCAGATGGATGACGAAAGATTACTATCGGTCGCCAAAAGACTAAGATTCCTTGCCACAATTCTTGGTAACGAGTTACTTTTGCACATTCGTGACATTTCGCAAGTTGGGAAAGAGTTTCATGGCTTACCGTCGAATCGCGGCAATCAAAACAGTAGATGAGTTTCGAGGCTATTTATCGGAGTTGGGACTGACACTCGGAATCGACAACGAACTCCTTTCCGCAGAGAATCACTCTCCATTAGCGCAAGGTCTTGAAATTGGGAATGAAAAAACAGGCCGATTTCGCGTCGGTAATCGCTGGTGTATTCAGCCGATGGAAGGTTGGGATGCGACCCGTAATGGCCAGCCATCAGAATTGACGATCAGACGCTGGGAACATTTTGGACAGTCCGGCGCCAAACTCATCTGGGGGGGAGAAGCGGTGGCCGTAGTGCCAGAAGGCCGCGCAAATCCCAACCAGCTTTACTACGCGCCAGAGAACAAATCCGGTTTGGCAAGTCTGTTGTCAACGCTGCAAAACGCCCATCTCCAGGAGTTTGGCCCTGGGAGTACGGATGATCTCTTAGTCGGTCTTCAATTGACCCACTCAGGTCGCTTTTCCAGACCCAACGATAAGAAAAAACTTGAGCCCCGGATCGCCTATCACAATCCTGTGCTGGATGAGAAATTTGGTGTCGACCCCCTCGATGATCGGCCTGTCTTGACAGACTCCGAGATCGAAAAACTCCATGATTCCTATGTTGCTGCAGCCAAAATGGCTCAAGAAATTGGTTATCGATTTGTTGACCTGAAATGCTGTCATGGTTATTTAGGTCACGAGTTTTTATCCGCATTTACGCGTGCAGGCAAGTATGGTGGGGATTTGTCAGGCCGTGCGCGCTTTATCACCGAATTGGTTGATAAAGTCAGCGATGCCTGCCCGGGACTGTTCATTGGCATCCGCCTTTCCGTCTTTGATCAACCTCCTTACAAACCATCCTTTGCCCATGCGGAAACGGGAGAGTATGGCCCTGGTATTCCTCACGAAACTCCACAAGGGTATCGTTGTTTTGGAAGCTCAATTGGCAATCCTCTCGTCATGGATTTGAGTGAACCAATCGAGCTGTTAACACGCTTGAGAGACTCTGGGAAGGTTCACCTGGTCAATCTCTCAGCCGCCTCGCCGTACTACAACCCTCACTTGCAGCGCCCCGCTTATTTCCCACCTTCCGATGGCTACCAACCTCCTGAAGATCCTCTGGTTGGCTGTGTGCGTCAGATCGATGCGGTCGCAGAAGTCAAACGTGCTGTGCCTGGTTTGCCCATGGTTGGCTCAGCTTATACCTATTTCCAGGAATATTTGCCTCAGATCGCTCAGTCGAGTGTCCGTGATGAAAAAGTCGACTTCATTGGATTAGGTCGCATGGTGCTGAGTTATTGGAAAATGCCTGCCGACAGCCTGGCTGGCATTGCGATGAGAAGCCAGAAAACGATCTGCAGAACTTTCAGCGATTGCACGACTGCTCCCCGAAACGGCATTCTTTCGGGCTGTTTTCCACTCGATCCTCTTTACAAACAGATGCCCGAACACACCCAACTCAAAGAGATCAAAGCCGCTCTGAAATCGCCAGTGAAAACGTAGCGTCTCATCGAACAGGAATGCTGACAGGGTTACAGGCCTATTTAAAGACTGGCTGAGAGAAATCAACGTCGGTTCCTGCGGCGCCTGCCGTCGGGAACATGCCAGGTTCATTTGACGGAGTCTGTGTTTTTTCGCCACTGGCGTATTTTAATTCATCGCTATTCCCCGGTTCAACGGGTTTCAAAGCAGGCGATTGAAACGCCACTTTTTGTGGGAGTGGATTGTTCTTCATACCCGGCTTCCATGTCAGGCCATCTTCGACCTCTTCACGCACGGTGCCAGTACGGTAAGGTCCGACTCCCAAAAAGAAATATTGATTCTCATCTGATCGCGCCAGGGTCATTCCGCCATCACCCAACGCCGACTTATTGGCATAGTCGTAGGCGACAAGGCCGATTTTTGCAGTCGCGGTTTGATTTTTTCTCGTCATCAGCCGAACCTCAGGAAGCGACATCAGGCCACCCGGCAAGGTGATTTCAGGAGTTCCGACAAACGATTCTCCCTGATCGGTACCTACCGATCCTGTGCGGATCTCAACGCCAATTTCGGCAGTCTCTGCTTTGTCCTGCAGAAGTGCGCCCGCTCTGAGCATTCGATGTCGCACTGAACTGACGACATAATTCTTGTCGACACAGTCGATGTATTTTTCTTCCAGATAGACTTTTCGTCCTGCAAACGGTGCAAAGTCGACCTTGTCCAGAGACTGATCGACAGCGTTGGAAATCAGCAACTGTTCCATGGCAGATCGGGCGGTGTTGGTTGATTTTGTCGATGCACATCCGCAAACCGACGACAACAATGCCAGACTCAAAAACACTTTTTGAAAAACCATCTGAAAACTCCGTCCTTGGAGATCAAAACAAATACTTAGGCCTTCATTGGCCTGTGGCCTCATCTAATGTGCCATCACGAAAATCCATGTTTGTCTGTCAAATGTCAGAGTATCACTGGTGGTTAAATTCAACAACCACCATTTGCCCGCTAAACACTACCGTGTAAATACTGCAACCCTTCAAAAACCTTGCTTGAAGACGATTACTGCCTACGGTTTAGTCGGTGATGCTTTAGTTCTCGCTGAATCCATAGGGATACTTGATACCAGCATGACTGGCTGTCAGCAGGCGCAGCAACTTGAGTAATTTTTCAGATCGGGAATCAACTTCGCATTCACCAAGCACGGGATACACGAGTTCCTGATCAAGCCGCGTGGAAAATGCGATTAAATCTGTCAATTGTGACAACGGCAACTTTTCATGAAAGACACTGGTAAATTGTGATTGTTGGGCCAATTGCGGGCGAAAAATCTTGAATCGTTCAATCAACTCCCAGGCGCGTTCCCGACTGGCAGCCTCCGTCAAATTCGATGGTCGATCTTCGACAATGTCAATTAATCCACTTCGATACTCGTTGGCATCCTCGCATTCACCCTGAATCAGACAACGTGATATTCCTTTCCACAACAGGTTGAAGCGGCCATTTTCAAGTGGCTCAACGTCATCAATTTGTCCCACAACAGCCACTGGGTAGAGTGGACAATTTTTGCGATCGTAGATTTCTTTCCAACCAGGCTTTAAGACCGCCAAGACTAAAGTCGTGTGAGCCTGTTCCAGTAAATCCTGCATCATGCGTCGATAACGCTCTTCAAAAATGTGCAATGGCTGGACGATCCCAGGAAAAGGGACATAATTAGGCAGCGGGAAAATCGGAATACAACCTTGATGTGATTCCCTATCATGATCAAAGTTGTCGTCTGGATTCATCCTCTAAGTGGCCTCCATCTGTTGAGCGAGCGATTAAAGTGACCATTGACGAACAGATTCGGTCACCTGTGTCGGCCTTCAACATTTGACTCTTGCTACATTCTAGACAGCATTTGTCAGGAGCAAATCAGAACAGCCGTTTTCTTGGAAGAAATTTTCAAGCATTCAAGGCAACGCAAACAGCTTGAAGATTACTGACGAATCCTTTTACCAGTCATACCTTGCAGAAACGATCGCAGAGTAGGTCGATGCCCGATAAAAAAACAGCTCGTCAGATCATAAAAGTATTAAAAAAATCGTATCCGATTGCAGAATGTGCCCTTTATCACCACACAGCGTTTCAGCTACTGACAGCGACGATTCTCTCGGCACAATGCACCGACGAACGCGTGAATTCGACGACACCAACATTATTTTCAGCCTATCCAGATGCATCCTCTTTAGCAGTCGCCAAACAAACCGATGTCGAGCAGATCATAAAACCTCTGGGATTTTTTCGAGCCAAAGCCGCCAATATTATCGGCATGGCTCAGCAATTAGTTTTCAATCACTCAGGCGAAGTTCCTGATCGTCTTGAAGAGTTGATCAAGCTCCCAGGTGTCGGGAGGAAAACGGCCAATGTTGTGCTTGGAACTTGGTTTGGACAGGCCTCCGGTGTGGTTGTCGATACACACGTCAAACGCATTTCAAAACTACTGGGCCTGACTGACAATTCGACCCCCGAGAAGATCGAGCTGGATCTGATGTCCCTGCTTCCGGAATCAGAATGGATCATGTATTCCCACCGAATAATTCATCACGGCCGAAAAATCTGCATCGCCCGACGTCCACGCTGTGAAGCATGTCCTTTGCTCAAACTCTGCCCTCGAAACGGAATTGCGACCTGAGCAATCCTGCGGTTCCGGGAGATCCTGCAAACACTACCAACCACCCGATTTATTGGCTAGACTCTGGTTTCGTTACGCCAGAACATTTCGACCACACAACAGGATGGTGTCTATGATTTTAACGGGGTTGGAAATCAAAAGGCGGCTCGGCGAAGACATCATCATCGAACCGTATCACGACAATCAGCTCAATCCAAACAGCTACAATCTGTGCCTGCACAACGAACTTCTTGTCTACGAAGAAATCGTGTTGGACATGAAACGCCCAAACCGTTTCCAACGTGTCACGATCCCTCCTGAGGGGATGGTGATGACTCCCAATCAGCTCTATCTGGCGCGCACATTGGAAAGAACCGAAACGCGAAATCTGGTCCCCATGCTGGAAGGACGATCTTCCATCGGTCGTCTGGGTTTATTTGTACATATCACCGCTGGGTTCGGCGACGTTGGTTTTCGAGGCTACTGGACACTGGAAATGTTTGCCGTCCAGCCAATTCGAATCTATGCCGGTGTGCAGATCTGCCAGATTTTCTATCATGCCATCGAAGGTGAAGCGACTGAATATCGCAGTAACAAATACCAGTTCAATCAGGATATTCAGCCCAGCATGTTGTGGAAAGATTTTGATCAGCAACGTCTTGATTCAGAACTACTTTTCCCAACACGCTCCGATCAACAACCTTGAATACAAGGCATGGAATTTAAGCCGTTGGTGAAGCGGCGAGGTTAATGCTGGCGGCTTGCTTTGCCCTGCCTAATCAGCATGTTGACAATCGACTGGATGTTATCCATCGATCAACTCTGCCTTTTGGGCCTGAGTTCTTACGCTTTGAATCACAGTCTTCCAATCCCCCCACGCAGGTTGTCTGAACAGCCTCATTTGTGGGTACCAGCTTGAATATTCATCAGTCAAATGCCATCGCCAATCGGGAGTGTGACAGAGCATCGTCCAGGTCTGTCGTCCAAGCGTCCCGGCCAAGTGGGCCACTGCGGAATCTATCGTGATGATCACATCCATATGCATCATCGCAGCGGCTGTCTGAGAAAAGTCCGTTAAGTACTCGCCCAAGTCAACGAGATTTTCATTTCTTGCTACGCGCTTGAGGTCAAGACGAGCTTCAGGATCGACAGCCAGCGAAAAGACCTTGCCATTAACGCCTTCGATGATTTGTGAAAACTCTTCCCAGGGACAGCTACGCAAATAGTCACGGGGTTGAAGCGCATTGCCTCGCCAGTTGATTCCGATCCGAAACTCCCCGGTGATGTGAGGATGGACTTCGTCGAAGTATCGAGTCCAGTCTTCTAGAATCTCGTCGGGCACAGCGATTTGCACAGGCCAGTCTGACAGAGTTTCCAAGGTGAGATTGAATCGACTCGGCAGGCTTGAGATCGGGACTTGATAATCAATCCCGGTGAGTTCGTGGTCGATTCCGACGATCTGGCATTCCGGAAAACTGGATGCAAACAAAGAATGCAATGCTTCAGCAACACAGATGACGACACGTAAAGGCTTGAGTTGCTTCACACCAGCGATAAATCTGGAAAACTGAATCGCGTCACCAAAACCCTGATCGGAATAAATCAGAAGAGACTTCCTGACCAGAGACTGGTTGGTCCATATGGGTATTTCGGTCAACGGAGGTGCTGTTGCTCCGAGCTTTGATCGCTTCTCGTAATCGGGCCAGCCTTCTTGATAGTCTCCGTCCAATAGCCTGGTTGTGGAAAGATTAAAACTGATGAGGTCATCGGCTTTGATGGACAATCCCTGTTGAAAGGCAGAAATCGCATCGTTGATACGATGCGCACCCCGATATGCCAGACCCAGATTGTTCCATGCCTGCGACATCGATGGATCGAGCTGAGTTGCTTTTTGAGCTGCTGTGATTGCCTGATCAAACTCTCCTCGATGTTCACAAACCCAGGACAGATTACTCCACGCCTGGACATGGTGTGGGTTGCGATTGACCAACTCCTTCAACTTGGTTTCTGCTGTCTCATAGTCGTGAGTTTGGAGACACAGATTCGAATGAATTTCCAGTAACGGGATTTGCTCGCTGACATTGACACGCTCAAATCCGGATTCGATCATCTCTCGGGCGATATCCACTTGTCCTTCTCGAGCCAACAGTGTGGATACTCTCAACAGGACATCTCCATCCTGAGGATCCTGACGATGTGCCAGGTCATACCACAAGATCGCTTCCGAGACTTCTCCACACTCCTCTTTGATCTCAGCCAGGTTCACCAGCGCCGGCACATAGGCACTGATTCTGGAAACAATCCCTTTGAAGATTTTTTCAGCGACCTCATACTCGCCGTTGGCTTTATAGGCGACTCCCAAATTGTTCAGGGCATCCAGACTCGGGTCTGAAACATGAATA
>JBGSVC010000232.1:0-7732 GCA_041753175.1 Planctomycetaceae bacterium | reverse complement strand
TGGCTCGTCCCGCTGGATTGTGCATCGCCATGTGTCCATCTTGTTGCAGATTGTGGACAGGGATTTTCGGTGCGTTAATCGGGAGGTGTGTGAAATTGGGACTTCCCAGACGTTTGAGCTGCGTATCGAGGTAGGAAAAGTTACGTCCTTGAAGGAGGGGATCGTTGGTAAAGTCGATGCCCGGAACGACATTTTGAGTGCAAAAAGCGACCTGCTCAGTTTCTGCAAAGAAGTTGTCGACAGTGCGGTCCAGCACCATCCGCCCAATAACTTCAACGGGGATTAGTTCCTCAGGAATCAGTTTGGTGGCATCGAGAATATCAAAAGGAAATTCGTCGGCGAAGTTGTCGTCAAAAATCTGAACTCCTAATTCCCACTCGGGAAAGTCACCACTGAGGATTGAGGTCCATAAATCGCGTCGATGAAAATCGGGATCAGCGCCATTAATTTTGACGGCTTCATCCCAAGTCACTGATTGCACGCCCTGCTTTGGTTTCCAATGAAATTTGACGAATTTGGAATCGCCATGCTGATTGACGAATCGGAAGGTGTGGACCCCGAAGCCTTCCATGAATCGCAGTGAGCGAGGAATCGTGCGATCGGACATGATCCACATCACCATGTGCATACTCTCGGGAGTCAACGAGATGAAATCCCAGAAGTTATCATGGGCGGTCTGCGCCTGGGGAAAGCCTCGATCGGGAGCGGGTTTGGCAGCGTGAATCAAATCCGGGAACTTGATGGCATCCTGGATGAAGAAGACCGGGATATTGTTTCCGACCAGATCCCAGTTGCCATCCTGGGTGTAAAACTTGACGGCAAAGCCGCGGACATCGCGGGCCAGATCGGGGGAGCCAGCGCTCCCTGCGACTGTCGAGAATCGGACAAAAACAGGAGTCTTGATTCCTGCTTGCTGAAATAAACCTGCCTGTGTGAGTTCGGGGATGGCGCGTGTGGTTTCGAAATAGCCGTGAGCACCAACGCCGCGGGCATGGACGACGCGTTCAGGAATTCTCTCGTGGTCAAAGTGAAACAGTTTTTCACGTAGATGCTGATCTTCCAACAAGACCGGCCCACGAGGACCAGCTTTCAGAGAATTCTGGTCGTCAGCGACTTTGACGCCTTGCTGGGTCGTCATCACAGGCATTTGTTCGGATGCCTGCTGATGGAGTTCGCCTCCGGAGCCTGTGAACACATCTGGTTGAAACGGGGATTGATTGGTTGCAGCATGTTTCTTTTTCATGAGGTCAACTTTTTCGTTAGGCTTGTTCTCTGTGCTCGCACACTTGTTCTCTGTGCTCGCACAGGGGGCGTGCACGCAGAGGGAGCAAATGGCGTGGGGGGATTCGGGAAGAGATTGTTGTAGCCAATTTTGCGCCAAAACCAGATGAGGGCGTGTTGACTGAATAAACATTGCTCTCCTGACAGACGAAAGCACATGATCGTGAAGTGCCGGACGAATTATTGATGGCTCAACGACATGATTGCTGGGTCAGAGGCCAGCGAAAGTTGTGTTCGCGCATAAAAATAAGCCTCCGCGAACGGAGGCTTATTTTTGAGTGACATCTCGAGTTGGGTGTTAGACCGCTTCTGACAAATTTCCAGGCTCGATGCCAGAGAGATCGACTTCGGCGATGAGCGGCAATAGGGAGTCGACAAAGCCTTTGAGGTGATTACTGCGGGTGTGGTGTTGCAGTTTTCGCAGGGCCTTGGATTCAATCTGACGAATCCGCTCGCGAGTGACTTTAAAGATGCGACCGGTCTCTTCAAGGGTGTAGCTGTAACCATCACCCAGGCCGTAGCGTAGTTTGATGATTTCGCGTTCGCGATACGTCAGCGATTTGAGGACGTGATTGATTTTATCACGCAGCATCTGTTGCATGGCGGAATCAGCGGGAGTTGATTCGCCGTTGTCTTGAAGGAAGTCTCCGAAGCTGGAATCTTCGGATTCGCCAACGGGGGTATCCAGGGAGACGGGATGTTTCCACGTCTTCATGATGCGTTCGGTTTCTTCAACCGACAAGCCGACGGCCTCGGCCAACTCTTCGTTGGTAGGATCACGGCCGGTTTGCTGTCGGATCTGTTCCGACTTGGCTTTGAGGGTGGAGATGCTTTGGAACATGTGGACGGGAATACGAATCGTCCGGGCATGATCGGCGACGGCGCGGGTGATGGCCTGACGAATCCACCAGGTGGCGTATGTGGAGAACTTATAGCCGCGTCGGTATTCGTATTTCTCGACACCACGCATGAGACCTGCGTTGCCTTCCTGAATGAGATCAAGAAACGAGAGTCCGCGGTTTCGATACTTTTTGGCGATGGAGACGACGAGACGAAGGTTTCCGCCGGAGAGGCGTTGCTTGGCTTCGGTCCAGGCATCGAAGCGACGTCGGATTTCGCGTTGTCGGGCCTGGAAATCGGCGGCGGTTTCGAGAGTCATTTCGACGAGTTCGTCGAGTTCCTGACGCATCAGTGCGACTTCGCCGGCGGCTGAAGGACGACGTTTGAGTCGTTCGATATCGCGTTCGAGTTCTCCCATACGAACGGCGATCTGCTCGACACGTTTCATGATGGGTTGGAGGCGCTGGGTTCGCAAACTCAGTTCTTCACAGAGTGAAGCCATTTTGCGACGACGAATCACCATGCGGTGAGAAATCAATTTGAATTCGGCTGCGTCAATTCCTGGCTGTCTGAGGGCATCGAAATCGGCCTGATTGTCGGACATCAGCAGTTTGATGGTTCGCAGATTCGGTTCCATGCGTCCGATGATCTGGTCTTTTTGGGCGTTTTCGGTATCTGAGGTTCGCAAGGTACGTTCGAAGGGGAGTTCGTTGGACATGACCTTGTCGAAGGTTTCAACAGACTGTCGAATTGCGAAATCGGATTCCATGACTTTGCGTCGAAAACGCTTGCGAGTCAGTTCAATGCGTTTGGCGAGGAAGATTTCGTCTTCGCGTGTCAGCAGGGGGATGTTTCCCATCTGTGACAAATACATGCGAATTGGATCGCGTGAGGAGGAAGCGGATTCGGGAGAGACGGGCGCGGAGGCACCATCGTCGTCATCTTCTTCGATGTATTCGGCTCGTTCGGGTGAATGTTTTTTCTTGCGGTCTTCTTCACGACGCTTCTGGGCATCGGGATCATCCTTGACGGACATGCCGCATTCTTCGAGGGCCAAAACGATCTGATCGATCAACGTTTGGTCGCCACCTTCGTCTGGTAGAAACTTGTCGATCGCCTGGTAGGAAAGATACCCCTGTTTGCGTGCAGAGACGATGAGTTGTTCGATATCGAGATTAAAAAATCTCACGTGCAATACCCCTTTTCAAGTAAGAGCATCCTTGCGCAAAGACCAAGATGATCTCTGCAATTCCTATCTCTCCAATAAACCCAAAGCTGATCGGTTTGGCAATCAACTCCCACCAGATTCATGAAGAATCTGATGAACTTTCAATGTCGTCAGGTTTTTCATGGAGAAACAGAGGTTGGAAACGACCGGGAAAACTTGAACTCTCGGGTCTTAACTGATGCGATCATGATGACCGCACTTTGTGTTAAAACCCCGATAAATTCCTAATGATTCGAATTGCTGAAGAAAGTTATCTGTGAGGCTTCGGTTAAGAAATCACCAGACGTTGATGAGAGATCGGGAGTCGGATCATAATGCCTTGATGCGTTAAAGGCCCGATGAACATGCGACGCTCAATGCATTGATTGTGTGTTAGTATGGGACAGGTTTCGCATGGGATGGGTTGACATCATTAGTAAAGATACTCAATAGACATGGAGGTCAACCGACACGCCTGAGAGTTGGTGGGGACGAAGCGATGTCGAGTGGCTGTGTGGAACATGAGTAGTCCGTTTCGCCGGCACTGCAAAACAGACGCGGGTTTACCGTCACCTGAGAGATCGCCAGAGCGAAGCCAGAAAGTTCTCTCGGGCTGGTGTGAGAGATCGATATCTGTGCTTGGGCGAAGCTGAGAGTGGAGCATTCTTCGTGAATGTAGCTCCAGGCACCAATTGATGCAGTTTTCCCCATAACGAGAGTCCTTTCTGCTAGGGTGATCAAGACGATCAATCATAAAACTACACTCAGCTTGAGTAAATTACCACCAAAAAAAACATTATTTGAATAAATTCACCTTTCCTGCGTGTGGCGTTGGCTGATTGTCTGTCGAATTGACTGAGTGGTTTCACCTTGATTGTTGCAAAAAACCAGTCATTTTTCGGGGTTGCCATCTTCTGAATGGAGTTGAGTGCTCAGAAAGTGCCCAAAAACTAATAAAGGTGTCCATTGTCTTGAGGTCATGTCGTTATTGGGCACTCGACAATGACAGATTTTCGGCAACGCGATGCCAGGGCTTGGATGCTTGCTGGCGTTGTATTGTTCGCTTGAACTTGAAAGACGACAAGTCTCTGTTTGAGGACATTCCTCAATCGCGCAGGTTCTGGTGCAAGCGGGCGTGCAGGTGCGGTCGAGAGACATATTGAGAGGTTGGCGTGAACGACTCAGTTTGCAAATCGCAGTAATCCAGTTCAGGATTCGTCGTGGCAAAAGCTCTTAGTGCTCGACATTGAAGGGTGCTGGCCGTGGAACAACCGCGATTTTGTAGACTGTGATTGCTTCTCACCTGAAAGGTTGTAGACAAACATAAGACGGGCATTCGCTTCTCACTTCACTCATGCTCGATCCGACTGTGTTATCGTTGACGAAGGGTCCAGTTTTCTGACAGATGGTTCATCGACTGACCATTGAATTCGGGCTGTGTTTCGCTGTGAAAACAGGTTTGGACGTCCTGATGGTGGAGTTTGTTGTCTGCTAATTGAAGCTGCAAAAGTCCGAGGATTTTTTGTGAGCCAGATTGTCACGAACCAGAGGGAGACGAATCCATGTCTGACGCGGAATTCTGTTGCTAAAACGATCAAGGAATCTAGACATTACCGTCTATGGGTCTATTGTTTTTGAAAGCACAACGTCTTAATGTAGAATCGAGGGGTTTGCATACGTCATTTTATTGTCAAGGGTATTCAATGAAGCCAACTGAAAGTGAATCTGCGGTCAAGGGTCTTAAGGGTGTGGTGGCTGCAGACACAGAAATCTGCGACGTCAACGGGACGACAGGCCAACTCATCTATCGTGGCTATTCCATTGATGATCTGGCAGCGCATAGCAACTTTGAGGAAGTCTCATTTTTGTTGATGAAGGGACATCTGCCCAACGCCAGCGAACTGGCCGAGTACAAGAGACAACTGACATCGATGAGTGAGATTTCGCCTGAGGTTCTCGACTTTTTGAAGACCTTCGGGAAAGACGATCATCCAATGACGATGCTTCGCACGGCGGTGTCGCTATTAGGAATCCTTGATAAGAAATCAGAAGAAACCGGAGTCGAGATATTTTACCAGCAGTCGCTGAGTCTGATCGCCAAACTCACCACAGTCACAGCCGCCGTCAAACGATTGCGTGAGGGGTCCGAACCAGTCAAACCCGATCCCTCTCTCGGCTTTGCGGAAAACTTCATGTATATGCTCAATGGCAAAAAGCCGACCGCGGACGAAGCCAAGTCGATGGACTTAATTTTGATCCTTCATGCCGAGCATGGTTTGAATGCCAGTACGTTTGCAGCCCGGGTGATTTCAGCGACGCTGACAGATCTTTATTCCTCGATCACAGGAGCGATTGGAGCCCTGAAAGGGCCTCTGCACGGCGGCGCGAATACAGCCGTGTTGCTGGCTTTGGAAGATATTGGATCTGTCGAGAAGATCTCTGCCTGGGTCCAGTCGGTCAAAGAGAAAAAAGGGAAGTTCATGGGCTTTGGTCATGCCGTTTATACGGTGGAAGACCCTCGCGCCAAGTGGCTTAAGAATCTGTCACAAAAACTTGGACAGGAACAAGGCGACACTCGTTTGTATGATATCTCCATCGAGTTGGAGAAGCAGGTCAAAGCGTTGATCAACAAAAACTGTAATGTTGATTTTTATTCGGCATCGCTGCAACACTACATGGGCATCCCCGGGGATATGTTTACATGTATTTTTGCGACGAGCCGGATTGCAGGATGGTGTGCTCACGTTCTGGAACAAACGGCTGACAATAAGATCATTCGTCCTCAGTCGCATTATATCGGCAACGAAAATTTGAAATACGTCTCGATCGATCAACGCCCGTAAGTCGTGCAGACGATGTGATTATCGACCCAACGTTTGACTTCATGGAACTGACTCATCGAATATGAGTTTATCGATCTCCAATCTCTCAACATGCCAGGCAGTGATCATGTTTGGCGCATAAAAACAGCGATGTCATTTTCATGACATCGCTGACTTAACAAAGGGACGCCCACATCCGTGCGGGTTTAAGTCCCTGATGCTCGATTTCATCTTGAAATCGTTTACGGTCGTGATGGTGTTGTTTTCACAACTTCATCTGATTCCCTCGCACGTTACTTCGGCGATGGTTATCCGATCCTTCTGCTGCTGTTTGGTTGAAAGTCATACGTCTGATACCAGAGGATCAGGATGTATGATGTCGTGCTGTCCACTCCCACCCGCATCGATCTCGGGCAGCACGCTTGTACTGGCATCCCTGCCAGACTTGGCGACGACTGACCTGACGGAAATGTTACTACGCGTTGCGAATCTGTGTGGCGGCGTTTGGTCGTTGATTCCCAATGTTTTTCACGTTGTGAGCCGCCTGTAGTCGCTACGAATATGCGTCGTCTGCTTTAGTAGGTAGGAAGTGGATCTGCGGGGAGCATTGCGGTTGAAAATGCGGCAGGAGCCGGCAAAGCCGCTTGTGGCACTCCACCTGGATAATAGGCTCCTTGTGGGACGGTATAGGTGCTGGCCGGAGCTCCGAAGCTTGGAGCACATTGACCATTGGCACAGCCGCCTTGAGGAGCATAGAAACTGGCTCCGCCACCGCTGCATGGACCACAGGGTGCTTGTTGACCATAACCATACCAGCCGCGATGCATACAGCATCCGGTTGCCGATGTCAGCAGGCTAAGAACCATCAGCCCATTGAGAACCGGTTGTTGAAAACGCGTGAGGAGTAATTGTGTTCGCATGGCATCAATCCTTTCAGAGTCAGTCGCTAATGAGAATTCCGGGAAGGCGGCCTGATATCGAAAAACCTGTTTGCGGGGGAGTTTTAATCAGGCCTTGTTTTCAAAGTGGACGTCGTTGAATGGATGGGCAAATCTTTTGCCTGCATCCTTTGCGGGACGATGTCCAACAGTGCTGGGCGGGAAGCTATGACAAATTGATGTCTCTCTCAAGACGCCTCCTGGGCTGACTGGCGAAGTTGTAACAATTACAGCCAAACTTTAATGAAATCCGACTTTTTCCCAAAGAATCTCGATAATTTCGGGGTCGGTCTGGTTGCTGATGGCTGGTGAATGCTTCGCGATTGAGCGTGTTGGGTGTTGCGGTGGGGGGAGATTTGCCGTCACGGGGGGAGGAGGGATTAGGCGTTAGGGGTTAGGGCTTAGGGATTAGGAGAGAGGGCGGGGGTTGGGGGTTAAGCGCGGGCGTAGCGGCTCACACGGAGGTTCGCCCTCCCGGCGGAAGGAAGAGGAAGATGGGAGAGGAAGAAGTATTTAACACAGAGCGGCTGTGTTTCTAGTCAAGTGTGGCGAGGGAGTTTTGATAATGTGTTTTAGTTTTCAGCATGGTGTTCATGATAATCAGCAGTTTGCGGATCACAGCGACCATGATTTTCCGATAGGGT
>JBGSVC010000231.1:0-20202 GCA_041753175.1 Planctomycetaceae bacterium | reverse complement strand
CTCAGGCGCCTCATTTTCATGGCCTGTTCGGTAACACGAGCAGGCTTTTTTTATTGATGGTCGAGCGTTGGTGTCTGGTCGTCTCGACGCTTGATTTTGCACCGTTCAATGAGCAGTTGCGTGTCGATGTAAGCAATTCTCAGCGGGAGGCCATTTCTTCGATACAGAACTGCCTTACGTCTGTTTTAAGAGTCGGCTGATCTTGGAAGTGGGCTGCTTGATTCGATGGATGGACCAAAACCATCGTGGCAAATTAAGTGAAAGAACATCGCCTATTTAATGAGTACAGACATTCACTCTAGCTTGATTTTGTGGGGTCACCCATTTCTTTATTAAGCTTCGCAGCGGCCTTGAGTAACTCTTTAAATTGAGGCTTTTGTATCTGAGAGAGTGAGGTTAGTTTAATATGTCTGATGCTATCTGGGGAAGGCAGCAATAGTTTCTTGGGATCAGCGATCAGGTCGCCTCTCCAGAATCCAAAGTTGACTTGATTGCGAAACGCCTTGATATAACACAGAGGGCCATCCAGGTCGTAGACAGGTTGTCCCCAGCGAATGCATTCTTCGGCCTTGGGGACTGTTGAACGGACCAGATCCCTGAGTTCCTCGACGATTTGTCCTCTCCAATCACCCAGTCGGGCGATGTATTCGTCCACTGTTTTTGAGGATTGAGGAGTCAAATTTGCTGCTGAACTTTTATCAAAAGAACGTTGATCTTCTGGCTGCATTTTATTGGGCATAAGCCCTCCCATCACGTTGATATTAATTGTTTCATGACTGCAGACAGGTTTGTTGAGGTATCCAAGTGAACAACAAATGAACCCGGATAGCAGTGCTGAACATAGTTTCTTCACTGAATGATATTTTAGGAACTAAGGTTGATTTACAGTTAGTATGTGGGTCGTAATCTTCACGACTCATTAGAGTTATGTCGATCAAAAGCCAATTTGTCAATCATAGGAATCGACAAACAAACTATAAATTGCATGAGAATCTGTGATCTTTAATTTCATCTTAGTTGAGACCCCACTGCGTCGATTAATCTTCCCGTTGAAATTAAACCGACGCCAGCATAGTTGAGTGTTGGTTTTTCGAGGGGATGATTGTTAACGTCCGTCGAGACGACAAGAGCGACTGAGTTTTCACAGTTGTGAAATCTGCAGGAGTTATTGCTTTGACTGACCCAGAGTGCAGTTAACTAACGTGCAGGAATCGGATGCACCGACTTACTCGAACACGAGCATGAGCGTCGAACGCCACTGAACTAACTGCCTGTTGAACATCTACTTCGTGTCGATTTTCAACAGGCCCTGGAGTCAAGCAGCCCATTGTGGAAATCAAGGGGTTGCGACGAAACGCCCTCGTCGTTTGTGTCCACCGGGGAGCAAACGACGATTGCCAAGCGATTGCAAACTCTGATCTCGTTTCTGAACTCGTCTGAGGTGATTGAGAACGAAGATCCACTTGGCGGTGAGAGATCCGCATTGTTTAGTTGAGACATCCAAGCCTCAACGCATGTCTGAAGGAAACGCTTTTTGTCGAATCGTCAAACTCCTCAACCGCGCGGGTGATATTTCTTGTGGATGGCTTTGAGTCTGCTGTTTTCAACATTGGTGTAAATTTGGGTTGTGCGGATACTGGCATGCCCCATCAATTCTTGTAGTGCCCTGATTTCAGCACCTCCTGCCAACATATGGGTGGCAAAACTGTGCCTTAGGGTGTGGGGGCTGACATCTGCATGGCAGCCGATGCGGGCTGCGTATTTTTTGACGAGCTTCCAGATCATGATTCGGCTCAAGGGGCGACCACTTCGGTTGACGAATAAGGAGTCCGAAGCTCGCGAGACCGCTAGCCGTGGCCGTTCGTGATCTAAATAGGCTTCGAGGACCATGCGGGCGACCGGACTGAGCGAGACAAGTCTCTCTTTGTTGCCTTTCCCGATGGCTTTACAAAATCCCTCGTCCAATGAGACGTTGTTGAGAGTCAGGGTGGTGATTTCGCTGGCGCGGCAGCCTGTGGCGTAAAGGACGGCCAAAAGTGCACGATCTCGGAGAGGAAAACGATCTTCCGAGCAGGGAGCCATCAGTAATTCATCTACTTTTTCAGGGCTGAGCACTTTCGGCAAGTATTGCCACAATTTGGGGCTGGTGAGTAAATCGACCTGGCTTTCGAGCACAATGCCTTCGAGCACGAGATATCGAAAAAACATTTTCAAGGAAACCAGATGTCGAGCGATGGTCGTCGTAGCCAGCTTAAGAGAATGAAGTGACTTCAAATATTCTCGGAAGTGAGACAGCGTTAACGCCGGGAATGCGGGTTGTTTGTTTTGACGCTGCCAGTTTAGAAATTTTCCGGTGTCAGTGGTATAGGCAGACACAGAATTGTCAGACATGCCACATTCCGTTTTCAGATAATGCTTAAAGCCAGACAGAGTATCCGCAGCCACATCGCTGGATGGCGTTGTGTTCGGAGTCATCTGCTGAGGCCGCCTTCTTGGTGGCATGTCTAGGCTTTCAAAGTGTTTATGGTCACGGCAACATTATCTGAATCACGACAGACGCTTGATCACAACTTCGTGGTGACAGTGAGCGAATGTTCGTTGGTCTTAACACATTGTAAAAGTTGATGAATTGCAGAGCAAACACTCTTCTATCAACTTCGATTGATTTCATGAAGTTTACCCGCTTTTTGACGCGTGAATCGGGCTTGTTTGCTGGAGGCAGGCAAGTTGCGTCAACTACGTAGCCAGTGACAATCAGAGGGATCCCATAAAATGTCTTATGACACTCAAGCCTTCTTTAACAGCCCGTTGAAAATCGACGTCATGTCGGCATTCAACACATCAAAAACCTCCTTAACCGGGCGTTTTTAATGTTTCTATCTCTGAAATCATGCAACCCGCTGAAAAATCAACGGGTTGCCAGGGGTTGGTTTCAGAAATCGCACTCGTCAAAGATTGGCTGGAGACTTATGATGGAGTTGTCCATCTGGAATATGTTTTGCCAATGAATTTGGCGTTAATGAGGAGAAGAAGGTGATGAGAAGGATCGCAAGGGGAGTCTTGGGGCTCGTATTAAGTATCGGTCTTGGCGTGATGGGAAATCAGGCCGGAAGGGCTGATCAGCCAGCAACAGCGGGGGAAGAATCTCTCGTCAAGTTTACCTGCTATTTATCGGCATCAAAATTGTCCGTCAACGAGCCGATTGATGTTTTGGTTGTTGTGAAAGTGCAGGACGGCTGGCATATCAATTCCAATCCTGCGAAACCGGATTATGTGGTCGCGACAGAATTTAAGGTTGTCTCCAGCGAGGGGACAACATTGGAAAAAGTGACCTACCCCAAACCAGAAGAGATTCAGCTCGATGGCTTCGACGAACCACAGCATGTTTATAGTGGTGAAGTGGCCATGTTTGGTAAATTGAAGGCAAATCCTCAATCGGCTGGCAAAATCGAGCAATTGGAGATGCAACTGCATTACCAGGCCTGTAATGAGGAAAAATGCCTGCCACAGGGGAAATTGGTGTTTCGTGGCAAAGTGCCAATTGCAAATGTTGGCGAGGTGGTAGATGTTCAAAACCAGAAGGTGTTTGAGAAATATCGCCCTAAAAAACCAACACCAGCAGAATCGAATCCTTAACAATCTGCTGTGACGCTCATCCGTCCAGAAACTCAATGGGACGCTGGCGACGATTCTGGCGGAATGTGTTGAAGACGCCAGATCGGTTCCCTACTGGGCTCGTGATCGAAATGTGTTCTGGATATACTGATCTGCACGACGGACGAAATGACTTCGAGACCGCGTTGGAATTCGCAGAACACTTCATGAGGAAACGCAATGGCCAGTGCCCCGCTCAAGACAGGTAAAAAGCCGGCTGCGAAAACCAAGATCGTCGCGACTGTAGGCCCGGCGAGTTCCTCGACAGCTCAGTTGACGTCTCTGATCCAGGCAGGGGTCAATGTATTCCGCCTGAACTTTGCCCATGGCAGCTACGAGCAGCATGGCGAGGTCTTGGAGAAAATCCGATCCATATCGGATGAAATCATGATGCCCGTATCGGTTCTGGGGGATCTTTCGGGTCCGAAAATCCGACTGGGGGAACTTCTGGGGGGGGAGATCGATTGCCTTTTGGGCTCACGGTTCGAATTTGTGGAAACCAACGAATCGGGCAGTGCCACCAAGCTGACGTCCACTTATGAATATCTCGTCGACGATTTGAACATTGGAGATCCGGTGCTCCTGGCCGACGGGACCGTTGGCATGCGGGTGGTCGAAAAATATCAGGACGAACGACGAGTTGTCTGTGTGGTCGAGCATCCGGGGCTGATTCGATCACGTCAGGGCATCAACCTCCCCGGCGTGACTTTGCGAACGCCTTCGCTGACTGCCAAAGATAAAGAAGATCTGAAATGGGCGATTGATCATCAGTTTGATTTTGTCAGTCTCAGTTTTGTCCGGTCTGCAGCCGACATGAAGTTGCTCAAAGACACGATCGCTGAGCATGGTAAGCATGTTCCTCAGATGGTTGCCAAGATCGAGAAACTGGAAGCCATTGATCAGCTTGATGAAATACTGGGCTTCGCCGATGCCGTGATGGTTGCACGTGGAGATCTGGGTGTCGAAGCCGACATTGTTCGGGTTCCGATTCTGCAGAAGAAAATTATCAAGCGTTGTGCCGAGTTTCGAATTCCGGTCATTACAGCGACCCAGATGCTCGACAGTATGCAGCATTCGCCGTTTCCGACACGTGCGGAGGCGACCGATGTCGCCAATGCGGTTTTGGACGGGACAGATGCCGTCATGCTTTCAGGAGAGACAGCCGTCGGCAAATTTCCGGTGAGAACCGTGGAAACCATGCGACGCATTATTCTCGAAGCCGAGACGTTGCTGGCACAGCGACCTTTTGTCGACACCCATAGTCAGGCATCTCGAAAAGCGCTGGAAGTCACGGAAGCGATGACACTGGCAACCGGGACGGCGGCGACGCATTTGCATGCTGATTTGATTGTTGTGATTACCAAGTCGGGGCGCACGGCGTTGTCGATGTCCAAGCAAAGGCATCCGGTCCCCGTGCTCGCCATTACTGATCAAGTCGAAACGGCTCGCAAATTAGGCCTTGTCTGGGGGATCTCGCCGTGCTTGAAGTCGATCAAAGAGGATGATCCGCAAGAGGTTGTGCAGACGACGATGGAATGGGCTGAGCGAGTGGGCGTCTTGGAAAAGGGGAGCAAAATTGTGCTGTTGCTCGATTCTGTCTGGTCAGAAGAAGGCCATGATGTTCTTCTCGTGCATGAAGTCAAATAAGCGGGATCAACGCGACTGCCCAGCGGGTATCATCTCAACTCCTGATGACAGTGCAGGCAACGCCCGCGCTGAGAGGATGTTTGTTTTCCACAATGCCAGCAGGTGAGATCGGCAGTTTTGGTATTGATTTCCGAAACCATATCGATGGTCTCTTGCCCGAACCACAGATAAAACGGGATGCCAATAACTATCGCCAGCACAGCGACTCCGCCAAAGATCATGATGGCATAGAAAAATGAACACATGTTTGGTTTTTCCGAGAGGGACGGTGACTGGAAACGAATTCGATTATATGAACTCCCCACCAGAAATACTCCTGTTGTTTGAGAACATTGGTTGGACTTGTGAGCCAACCAGCCCAGAGCATATGATGAAACGCTTTGTGTCAGGCTTCGAAGTTTGACCGTAACTTTCTCCAGCCAGGTCAGAATTTGACTGGTTTTCTTCAAGAATCAACATCGGGTGTCGAACAGAAAACCGTTATGGCTGGAATGGCCTTCTCTCACACTGTATGAACCTGGAAAACGCAGACGCGCATGAGTGCTCATAAAACGGACAAACGAACGATCACGAAGGCTGAAAAGGCTCGTGTTGTTGATTTGAAAAATCCCTGGCTGGCGGGTTTGCTGGCGTTCTTGATACCTGGCGCAGGTCACTTTTATCAGGGACGTGTGTTCAAAGGCATCCTCTATGCCGGGTGTATTTTATCGACATTCGCCTTCGGCATCAAAATTGGTGAGGGCCGACCCGTCTACACGTATTACTACAATCGCGTTGATGATAAGAGCGATCAGGGGGAGGCGTTGTCGATCGCCGGCGATCTACTGGTGCAGGAAGACTACGGCGGGGTCGATCGCATGAGTGGTCAGCCGATTCGTCAATTCAGTCAGCGACTGTTTAATTATGGCTATCTTCCCCAGATGATGGTGGGGTTGCCCGCTCTACCAGCCATCATTCAAAACAAGCGGTATCAAGCCTCTCTATTTGAGCCATCGCTGGAGTTTGAGAATGGATTTCAAGCCCTTTTCGAAGGTCGAATCGTTGGCGTTGACAACGACGGCAACGAAAAAATGTATTTGGCGCGCGGGAACGTCAAGCTCTCTTCAACCGACAACGACATCCCTGTAATCAGCGGTGAATTTCAAGGCTCGATTCGCGTCGAAGATGGCCGAGAAGAGCCGGTCACGCTCAATCTGGTCGGGCCTGCGTATCTAGGTGTTCCCATTTTTGCGGACCCCAGACGGACCATCACGGCGCTGGTCAGCAATCCGGAGATTCTCCGCATGGATCGTGCCGAATTGATCGGGACAACCCCTCGATCACTGATCAACTGGTATGGTGTTCCCCTGGAAGATGCCACTTTACAGGTGCTCAATTATCAGCTCGGGAAACATTGGGAACTGGCCGTCGTGTTCACCTGGATTGCAGGTCTACTCAATGTGCTGGCGATCTGGGATGCTTTCGAAGGTCCTGCTTATGGACGAGGTGACGAAACTCCTGAACCGGAAGAACCGATCCCGGCGACGACATAACAAACTTCTGCGTGTAGAACAAACGTCTGCATTTGATGACCAACGACCGACCCATGAGAGCAGCAAGACATGAACGTGACCTGGTATTTACCGCCGCTGGCTTTAGCGATCAGCCTCGTCTATTCCGCCAGTCGCTATGAGTTGCCACAAAAGATTCTCACCAAGGCGCTGAGTCTGTTTTTGCAGATCACGGTGTTCATGGGACTGATCATGCTGGTGCTGCATTGGCTCAGCTATGCGTTGTAACGCTGATGTTAATATGCTGTTTTTCAGAAAATGACAGGGCGTTTCACAGGCCCGTTTCACTGTCTTGTATGACTGCCTTGTTTCATTCAGGCGGCTGACAGCGAATTGTGGTAGTTGGCTTCCAGTTCAGCATGAATCAGGCATCCGCGGCAGATCGTCCAGGTGTTTTGCGAGACCAGTCTGAGCTGAGAAATTCCGACCGAGCCGAGGCTGTTTCCCAGGCGTTTTTCGAAGACCTGATGGGCTCCATCCAATTGGGAAAGCCCGCCGCCGATGACGAGCGGAATCGATTCATGGAGTCCAGCCAGGGCGTGCTTTTGAGCCGAGAGTTGTTGAGTCATCTCTTCGATCAGGTAAGTCATCAACGATTGAAACCGCTCGGCGAGAATTTTATTCATATCCGACTTGGGACGCTTCAGGCTGGCGTCATCGGATTGAATCCAGCGGTGCATTTCGAGAACATCGAGATACTTTTTTCCATCGCGCGTATAGGAAAACTGGCTGGCTGTTTGAGCGAGTTCTTCTTCGAGCCAAAATCCGCCGCGAGAGATCGAGGCATATGCGACTTCGACCCCATAACGAATGACGCTTAGTTCGCAGCAACTGGCTCCCATGGTTAGCGCCAGACCTGTAAACGAGGTATCACCCAACTCTGCCAGTCCGAGTGCCAGCGATGCATGAAGTGGCAGGAGTTGATAGTTTTTTAACCCGATCACTTGAGTGAAGTAATTGAGTTCGGGATTGACGGAGAGATCGACATGTCTGCCAGGCAGGGCCAGAACACATAGACCCGGTTCGTCATCGAGTGTCGGGATGAGTGCGTCCAGACTGGTGGCGATCAGTTGACGAGCGATGGGGTCGTTTTCGGGAACCCGACCTTCGGCCAGAAACGTCGACAGTGGTGTTTGCAAAAACTCCGCGATTTCCAAGGCGTCTTGACCGGTGATGATGTCAAAACCATCGGTTTGCAATGGCGTGATCCCGGCGCGGGCAATCAATCTGGATGCAGGAGTATTCTGTGGAATAGACAGATACAACGTGGGCAATTGGCGTGCGACCAGTTTGGAACCATCCCGCCGAAGGGTGCGAAACGCTGTCGATCCTAAATCAAGAGCGATGTTCATGGCGTTTCTCCCTGTTGATCATCGATGTGACTCGATCCATGAGATCTCGTTGCTGCTCATGTGGTGTTGTCGAAGGAGAGCGCGTCGGGGATGGCGTGGGCTGAGCCGTATCGGTACGGAAGACCTTCCCATCCATTTCTACTTGCAGGGAGGATGTCTCCTGGGCAGGAGAAGAGTCCGCGCGTGAGTGTTCGGTCGTCTTCTCAGGTTGAGTCGTGATTTTGGGTTTGCGTGCAAAATGAGGACCGGTCAATTCGTGATCACCGGAGACGGGGTCCAGATGGGCGGTGTCGACTCTCAAATATTTACTGATTGTCGGATGTCCAAACAAATGCTGTCCCGACTGTAAAACAACTTCCTGTTCTTCAATCGGCAACAAATCTTCAATCAAGGCTTGAAGCTGGTCAAATGTCGAACTCATCATCGTGGAAGTAGACTGAGACCCTTGTTGTGGACTTTTCTGAAGGTGTGACGAGGCGCGCTGTGGAATGATGGACGAGCGCTGTTGACCGCGGCGTTTCTGATAGACGTATCCGGCATAGGCACCGCCTGCACACACGATGCCACAGAGAATACTGCCAGCAATCTTCCACTTCTGAGTCGTCCGACTTTCAATGGCCGCTAAATGAATATCATAGGGATCTTCTGTTGGGAGAGGGACGAGTTGTGATACTGACGATTCAGCGGTCGCGTGTTTGTGAGAAGCCATCTCTGAGGTGACACGTTCCATGCGGGCATCGTCTGACGGGAAAGCGTCAGAAATCTCCTGTGGAAGGGGGACTTCTGGTTCCGTCTGAGGTGCGAACTGCAAAAATTGTTTGCGTGGGAAATCGGCCTGGATATCGTCAAAGGGATCCAGTTGAGCGATCCTGTTTTCTGAAGAAATATCTCCAGGTGATGGTTGCTGTGGTTGAGATGTGTGTGAGCGAGAAAGGGTCGAGGGAGACGTTGCTACCGATGTCGAGTCGGCGTGAGACATGAATCGTGGATCTGGCTGCGGCTGATGCCAGTGTTCAACATTACTAACTGGTTGTTGCTGCTCGATGACGCCAGACAAATCGATTGGCACATTGGCAGCCTGCTCTGAATTTCCCGATTGCAGATGCGTTAACTGAACCGGAGAATTCGAGCCTGAATGAACCGCATTCCGATGGATGGGTGACTGACTGGGTGTAATCGTCGGCAATTGACCTGGCAGACGTTGACGCACATAGGCTTGTGCCGATGAATTCGTTTCAGATCCGGCCTGCTGATGTTGTGTTGATAGATAGGCTTCGACGATACGGTCACGCGCCTGTTGTGTGCGAGCAGCTTCTTCAGCGGAATATTCAAACTGGGGCTCTGCATTTTGTGGTGCGATCAAAGGTGCCGGTGAATGCATTTCAGGCATCGGAAGGTAGGTCTCATCCGTAGAGGGAATGACTGACTGATGTGAACTCATCTGGGCTGCAATTCCATCTGGCGGATTGAATTGCGCGACCGTCTTGACTTTGAACGGGGCAGGAAAGACGGGAAGTCGTTCCCGGTCAACCAGACGAGGATCAAATACCAGCACCGTGCCATCCAATAAAGGACGGTCAAGTCCTGGAGTCTGGTTTTGAGGCTTGGCAACCGGTTCGATAACCTTCAAATTGTAAGCCGCTGCCGGTGCCTGATTGAGCAGGTTGACAAGCAGGGTCTGGAGGTCTGCATCAACGGATTTGAGTGTCATCAGCATTGGATAGTCAAGCAGATTGACCAAACCGATTTGAATCGTTTCAGCAGGTGGCTGATGTTGTTTCGATTCGGTGGAGACTTCGTTGAGTCGAGAAAAATCAATCACACGATGCTGAGGCTGACTTTGAGATTCCACCACAATCATATCAGCCGGCTCAAGCGGGAATTCTTCCTGTGAGGGCATGAAGAGCTTCATGTTGACGTAGCTGCCGCGTAATACGCGGACGGTTCCGGCTGCGGTCTGCGTCGGCTGGCCGGCCTTTTCAATAAGGTCTCGAATCGTGACATGCCTGGAATCGAACTGATAAATCCCGGGCGTCGCAACAGCACCCATAACGCCGACAATCATGGCGGCGTCGCGCTGATCAGCCATGACGATTGTTGTCGAAGTAGGCCTTGACGAGGGAGAATTGGCCTGAGCAGAAGGGCGAAACTCCTGGGCCGTGAGTGGGCGCAATCCTACAGGGAGACTCATTAAAAGTCCCAGGATCGGTCCGATGATTCTCATCCTGAGGATCAGCCGGTCTATCATGAGCCCTCTTCCTTAAGGCGACCAGACACGAATGATTATGAAAGCCAACTGATCTGAGTTGTCCATCAAAATCCACCACTCACTCTCTGACAGCATGAACAGTCATTGTTCTTCTGCATGACAGTGACGCCATTTCATGACAGGCAGGTTTATCCTGAAGACATAATCCCTGCGCGCTTGTCAATGAACGACAATCTGATTGATCGGCAGAATCGATCTCAGGGGTGAAGGGGAATTTCTCTGCGCCGTTATTTCTTGTTGGAAATGATGCTCCCATACAGACTTACAGACCGCGCTCACACTCCGGAAACGCAATCTTCGCTTGAGGCTCAAGCGAAGATTGAAACATCAAATTCATCGCGACCAACGAATTTGGCTTTTCTTGGCGCGATGACAGGATTTCATTCAAGTCTTGCTGTTTCTGACTACACGTCATCATCAGGCCCGAAACCTCAGCCATCGGCATTGATGAGAAACGGTTTCCCTGATCCTTCAAAGATTCAAGCAGACGTTGAATGGAGCGGTCTTTTTTAGCGCGCAGCCATTTCTTCTGACGTGACCACAGGGAGTTGATAGCAGACGGCTTCTTGTGAGTTGCGAAGATACAAGCGATCTCCAACGACAACCGGATGATTCCAGGTTCGCCCCTCGATGGCAGAAATTGTGACCAGTTCTTCGAGGCTGTTGGAAGTCGCCTTGATCAACACAACCGACCCGGTCTCTGTGGCCACCAGCAGCATTCCCGAATCTTCCAACAACAAGACCTGCCCCTTGCCGTAGCGTCCCCCTTTCCATTTCCGCTGGCCGGTTTTGAGATCGATACACGAAAAGATGTTGTTGTCGAAGCCATAGGCAAAACCGTCATGGGAAACCAGATCACTGAAGTCTGGCTTCATGTTGAGAGTCGACCACAGAATTTCTGACGACAGTTGGCCCTCTGCGTTTCTCTGAAATGTCACATGAGCGGTCCCCGTCCCCATCCCTGCTGCCAAAAGCAAAGAGGCTTCATCGATCATCAATGGTTGCGTGGCCCGATACCCTTCATGGAGCGAATCGACATGACACGCCAGTTCTCCAGTTGATGGACGAAACAAGTCAAGGCCGGTATTGGTCGTCAATAAAATGTACTCTTCGCCGAGAATCGTTTCTAGCTGAGCGGAGCTATATGAATGCTCTGCGGCAGGAGCTGACCAGACAACATCACCGCTTTGTGCATCGAAAGCAAAGAGTCCTTTTTGCTCCTTCCCCCCGGCATAGACGATCACCTTTCCCTCAACAATCAGAGGCGAACTGGAAAAGCCCCACATGGGAGGGCTGCGCTCAGCGAGGGTGCGCAGATCCTGTTTCCAGAGAATCTCACCTGACTTGGGATCGAGTTTTAACACGTCTCCCATCGCTCCCATGACATACAAAAATCCTTCCGCTAATGTCGGGGTCGCGCGCGGCCCCGGACCTCCCAGAGGATCGTCGAAGCGTGCATTTGTTTGTTGCACCCACACCTCACGCCCCGTGTCAGCCGCATAACAGAGAATCGATTCCTGCTCCCCGCGTTGCTCCTGAGTCCACAGCAAGTTACCAGCCACAACAAACGACGACCATCCCGGCCCGACTGGAATTCGCCAGACTTCGGTGAACATCTCAGGCAACAGAGATTCTTTTAATGCTGTCCCTTGTTGCTTTCCATTTCGCTGGGGACCGCGAAATCCAGGCCAGGCAGGCTGTGCCAAATTGGCCTCGAGATCAGGACTTGCGATTTCTGACAATTGCACGCTGGGCGTGTTTGCTTTCCGCTCTGCAATTCGTTGCTCAGTTGTCGCTGCCCAGCGTGGCTGGAGACTGACACCAAAATTTCCCCACATCCCGTCGGTACGCATCGCCAGTGTCGTCGATGAGGCCAATATTCCAAACAGACAGGCCAGCACGGTTCGCTTCATGGACAACACTCGCGAGAACAGAATTGTACCGATGGCAAACGCTGCCCCAGCCAGAGGAATAGTTAACACCATCGCCCCCGGTCCCTGCATCGTCGGATCTAAAAGAAACATGATGCCCACGCACGCGCCCACCATCACGACGAAACCCAGGAGTCGTTCTTTCCAACTCGCCCGACTCCCGATGACCCACCAAAGAAAGACCAGGATCGCAGCAAGTGCCGGCCCGAACGCCGCAGACATCCAAAGATTCGATGGGCCATTCTCCCACCATCCGGGGAGATTTCGGGCAACGACCATTAAAACCAGCAACACCACCGCCGGCCAGATTCGCAATGGCTTGTAAACCGAAGTCGAAGGTGTCGAAGGAGGGCTTGCGCCTTCAATTGCAATTTCTTCACGTTTTACGTTCGACATCAGGCCGCTCCCCAGCGATGAAATAAAAAGCGTTGACTCAGATGATGAGTCTATGTTGACGATCGCTCAGACACAACAGGTCGCACCATTCTTAACCGGATTGCTCGTCTTCTTCGACGACCGGAGGCGCCAATCGGCGTGCCTGTGCCTCCAAATACGATTGCAGCATCAATTGAGCCGCCAGCTTATCGAGTAATGGTTTATGCTTTCGCGTGCTGATGCCTGCAGCACTCAGCGCATCGGCGGCTAATGTGCTCGTGTACCGTTCGTCATGCCAGCAGACAGGGAGTCCTGTTACTTCATGCAGCCATTTGCCAAACTGCTCAGATTCGTAAGATTTCTGACTTTTCTGACCGCCAGCATGAATCGGCCAGCCCACCACAATTCCTGCCAGTCGATGCTCTGAAACGACTTTTTGAAATTTTTTCTGGTCGTTGGCCAGTGTACTACGCTGATAGATTTCCAAGGGCGAAGCGATGGAGTGATTGGGCGTCGACAGGGCCAATCCAATTCGTACTGTCCCGTAATCGATTCCCAGGAGCTGCCCTTTTTCCGGGAAAGGAACACCCAAAGGGAGCGATGCAGGGGAGATGAGGGGAGAGGTTGACATCCGATCGAGACCTTTTCAATGACTGTACTGATTCAAGTCCAGCACCGACTTCAATATTCTAATACGAGAGAACTCCAGTGACAGAGCTACCTGTTATTCTATCAGGAAACAGCAAGCACGTCTGGACAAATTGTCACAAGCAGATTTTTTCAACGATGCGACACCTGGAAATAACCGGAACGTCACGTCGACGAAACTGACATAATACGAACACTTCACCGCTTTTGGTTCATTCCTGCGCTGTGTTCTTGTTATCTTCATCATATCTTCAAAACTCTCCGACATACTGGCTCGGCGACGATGGGGAGAGTTGTCAGGATCCACGAAACTGACACTATTCTTATGTTGGTCTGGCAGTCTTAAAGTTCGCAGGAAGCTCGATTTCCACAGGCTTTGAGACATCCATTGCGACCCAACCATCATTCTCGTTTAGAAACACGTTGTGACGACTTCCAGCGACGAACAAGATTTTCGATACTACGGCGTCAGGCCCAATTGGCAATGGGTCGACTTCACAGAACTTTGGCGATATCGCGAATTGATCTGGACGTTCGCCGTGCGCGATTTGAAGGTCCGTTACCGACAAACCGCCGTCGGTGCCGCCTGGGCGTTGATTCAACCCTTAATGACCATGGTCGTCTTCGGCGTTTTATTTGGACTTCTGAAAAGTCAACCTCAGGCCAGTGATGTGCCCTATGCCGTCACCAGCCTTGCAGGCTTGATCCCCTGGCAACTCTTCGCCACGACTGTGACCGCAGCAACAACATCCATTGTTATGAACAGCAATCTCGTTCAAAAAGTCTACTTTCCACGGATCATCCTGCCGATCTCGGCGTTTATCCCGTCGTTTGTCGATTTCTGTATCGCGATGCTGATGCTGATTGGTTTGATGATCTGGTTTCAGATCGTTCCGACTTGGCACATCGTATTTCTGCCCGTGATGGTGGTGCTGGTGATGATCACCTCACTGGCGTTTTCACTGTGGCTCTCTGCTCTCAACGCCATCTATCGGGACATCCAGTATGTCGTCCCGTTTCTGATTCAAACCGGCCTGTTAATCAGCCCTGTTGTCTATGAAACCGCCGCCGCCATCCCTCCTCAATGGCGCTGGCTTTATAGTCTGAACCCGATGGTGGGCCCCCTGGAAGGATTTCGCTGGGCACTTTTAGGCCTTGCCCCTCCTTCGCTTATTTCGATGTCCGTCTCCATGGCTGGAATGTTCTTGCTATTGGCAGGCGGCATGTTTTATTTTCGTCGCATGGAACGCTTTTTCTCCGATCGAATTTGATACCATCATTATCTATGAGCGATACCGTTATCCGAGTCGAAGGACTTGGCAAGAAATTCAAGATCGGCTCTCAACAGCCATACCACCGGTTTTCGGAACTGATCACCGGCCTGGGTTCGGCTGCGCTCAACGCTCCCAAACGCTGGCTGACTGCAAAGCCATCCACGTCCCAAGAATCACCTTCAGAAAATCCCAATGAGTTCTGGGCGCTGAGAGATATCAACTTTGAAGTCAAACAAGGCGACGTCGTAGGCATCATCGGCCGCAACGGTGCTGGCAAAAGCACGCTTCTCAAGATCCTTTCCCGGATCACCGAACCGACCGAAGGACGCTTCGGCATCAAAGGCCGCGTTGCTTCGCTGCTGGAAGTCGGCACCGGCTTTCACCCCGAACTCACAGGACGAGAAAACATCTATCTCTCTGGCTCGGTCCTCGGGATGAGCCGGGCAGAAATCAAAGCCAGATTCGATGAAATCGTCGACTTCGCCGGCGTCGACAAATTCCTCGACACCCCTGTTAAACGCTACTCCTCCGGCATGCAGGTCCGCCTAGGCTTCGCCGTCGCCGCCCATCTGGAACCCGAAATCCTTATCGTCGACGAAGTCCTCGCCGTCGGTGACGCCGAGTTCCAAAAGAAATGCCTGGGAAAAATGGGCGAGGTCTCCAAGAGCGGCCGGACGATTTTGTTTGTCAGTCATAATATGGGGGCGATGCGGCAGTTATGTACAACTGCAATCTTGTTAAAAGAGGGAATGATTGAGATAGAGTCAAATGATGTGGTTAATTCCATTGATTGTTACTTTGCAAAGCACGATGAGAGATCTAGTAATGACCTTTCACTACGAAAAGACAGATCGGGCAATGGCCTTGTTACAATAAAGAACATTGCAGTACGATCAAAATGCAGCAATAAATCAATATCCTCGGGCGAAGATGTCGTTATTGAATGTCAACTTAAGGCTAAAACACTGTCCCATTTCTTCTTGGCTATCGACATCTATAATTATCTTCAATACAAAGTTTGCCAGTTGAACACTGAGGCAGCAACTGGACGCCTAATACAATCTCAACGAGGTGAGTTTACAATCACCTTTCAACTCGATGCATTACCTCTCACTCAAGGCAAGTATACTGCTTCCGTTTTCATTAGAGCAAATGGAGACATATCGGACTGGATTCATAATGTCCACAGTTTCACCGTGCTGGAAGGTGACTTTTATGGGACAGGTAGACTACCACCGGATCGACAAGGAGACTTCTATCCCAGATTTCAATGCACTATCACGTCTTCTCAAGATTAAATAGGGAATATCCATTGCTTCAATCGTTTATTCATCGACTAAGTCACTCCTTTACTCGAAGAAGTTTCGCCCTGAACGAGCTAGACCGAAAGCTGCATTATTATATTAATTATAGAAATGGTATTTTTGTTGAAGCCGGAGCAAACGATGGGATTGATCAATCTAACACACTATACTTCGAAAAGTATCTTGGCTGGAAAGGATTGTTAATCGAGGCAGACCCTCGACTTGCCGAAAGATGCCGTGTCAATCGCCCAGATACAAAAGTAAAATGTGCTCTTTTAGGCTCGCAGAAAGATAAAGGCCATACGAAGTCGTTCCATTTCTGTGGATTAATGTCAACTGTTGAAGGTGCAATGCCGCTAGAGGAACAAAAGAAACACTTAGTTACGGGCTCAGAAATACAGAATATTGAATTAGCTTCGAGTCAATATCCCATTCAGACACTCTCTGATATTCTTTCTGAAGAGGGCGTCCCGAAAATTGATCTACTCTCTTTAGATGTTGAAGGTTATGAGAAAAATGTGTTGGAAGGAATGAATTTACAAGTAAATAGACCAAAGCACATACTTGTTGAAGTGAGGAATAAGGCTTCAATCGATGCCCTGCTTCTCCCTTTCTATGAAGAGATTTCTCAGCTTTCCCACCATGATTATCTTTACAAGTGTCGATCATTATGAAGCCAAAAGTACCAGTAATTTTCCTTGGCTTCAATCGCCCTTATCTTGCAAGGCAAACTTTGAAATGTATAAGGGACTATCAACCATCTCATTTATACGTTGTTCTCGATGGCCCGAGGCAAGATGTACCATCGGACTCAACCCGGTGCCAGGAAATGAGAGAACTGATCGATTTCATGGTTGATTGGGATTGCGAACTCGTTAAGGATTACTCTGATACAAATCTCGGTTGCGCAAATCGTGTTTCGACTGGCATTACCAATGCCTTCAAACGGTACGATCAGGCGATTATTCTTGAGGATGATCTAATAATTGATCCGTCTTTTTTCGCCTTCTGCGAGGAGATGCTCGTTCGCTATCAGCAAGATGACAGGATCTTTTCAGTCACGGGTGACAATTTTCAACATAAAAAGTTACGTGGCGATAGTTCTTATTATTTTTCAAAATATATGCATTGTTGGGGATGGGCTACGTGGAAACGGGCTTGGAGTCACTACGACCACTCCATAACGCCACTTTGTGGAGAAACATGGGAGGATACCATCCAGCATTATGCTTGCTCTGATCAAGAATGCCAATATTGGCTAAAATGTTTTTCTGAGGCACAACGTGGAGCCATCAACAGTTGGGCTTATCGCTGGCAGTTTTCATGTTGGAAACACCGCGGCTTAACAATTACGCCGCAGGTAAATCTTGTACAAAATATTGGTTTTGGAGAACACGCCACTCATACGTTTCATAATTCCACCACGATCCACCCCTTGTCAGTTCTAACATCGGAAATTGCCTTTCCTTTAAAACACCCCAAATGCGTGGAGCAGAATGTCCAAGCAGACTCTTTCGATTATTCTGTCACCTGCCTGCAACGATCTTTCCTTGCCAGACACGTTCGTTCGCTAATTGCAAGTCTAAAAAAACTCTTTCCGACGAGACATCTATGACGACTGCCCATCAAGCAAAAAGCCTGTTGACCGGCGGTGAAAGCAATTTATTGTTCAATTCCATTGTCCTTGGAAAATATGAGATTTCTTATTTTCAATGTCAACAAACAGGTTTCATACAGACAGAACATCCTTATTGGCTGCATGAGGCATATGCAGAGCCTATCGCGAATCTCGACGTCGGTTATCTTTCGCGCAATATACATAGTGCAGATTTTGTGCAGCAAATTTTACTACGCCACTTTCCCGATTGTCATAGTTTTATTGATTACGGAGGTGGCTACGGTATGTTTGTACGGCTAATGAGAGACCGTGGTTTCGATTTTGTTGGATATGATCCTTACTGCAAGAACTTGTTTTCTCCTCAATTTGAGCACCAGCAATTATCGACTAGAAAGTATGATTTCCTCACTGCATTTGAGGTCTTTGAGCATCTGCCTGATCCAATTAACGAGATTGAAAAGATGTTCAAGCTATCCGATATCATTTTGTTTTCAACTGAGCTAGTGCCTTCGACGCCTCTGATTTCAGTGGATGATTGGTGGTACTTTGTGCCAGAGACTGGCCAACATATCGCGCTATACACACCTGCCGCCTTAAGCCACATTGCAAATCTATTTCAAGCAGAGTTTTATTCCGACGGAAAACGTCTTCATATTTTTTCTCGCAAGAAGATTGGCAGAAATCCTTTACAACAAATTAGCCCTCGAATTCTTGAGCTCTTTTTTCAAAAGTTCATTATTCTGACAAAACGCAGAGATTCGCTACTCGATAGAGATTTTCTATCCACGAAGAATAATCTGATGAAAAATATTCGAAATAGGAGCATTACGGAATGCGAGTGAGGTTCGACGGTCGAATTTTTGAAGCGCAAGTCCAAGGAGGTATCAGTCGTTACTTCACAGAACTCTGTCTTGGACTAATCGAACTAGGTGTTGATGTTGATGTGGATTGTCTATTCAGTGCGAACATTCATGCCATCGCGAAGGGAATTTGCCGTCGTAGAATTACTTTTCCTGAACCTAGAATAGACGAATTGCTGGCACGTCTGTACCTACAAATTAACAGACTTTATCGTCGATCGTTTCCATTTCCGCTACCAGATATTTATCACTCTACTTATCATGATGTCGATATTGATATTCCCCCGAACTCCAAGCTCATCACAACTGTATATGATATGATTTATGAGGACTATCCTGATTTATTTCCTGAAAATAGGATCTCCGAGATTAAAAAAAAACTATGTCTTCAGTCGACACGAATAATAGCGATTTCACATTCGACAAAAAATCGATTGGTTGATTTATTCAATCTTGATCCGCACCGAGTTGAGGTAGTTTATCTTGCTAATGGAGTTCTAAGAACACGCGACGTCTTTCGGTTAAACCTTCCAAACGAATATCTCCTTTTTGTTGGATCTCGATCCGGCTATAAAAACTTTGATCGTTTCGCCCGAGCGGTACAAATTGTTTTTGATAAAGTGGGATCTGGACTATCCGTTGTCTGCGTTGGTAAGCCCTTCGATTCGAACGAGTATATGATGCTAAGTCAATTGAACATCTTAGATCGCTTCACATCCATCTTCCCATGCGAAAGGGATCTGTCGGAAATTTACCAACGGGCAAAGTGTTTTGTATTTCCATCTTATGCGGAAGGGTTTGGGTTACCAATCTTGGAGGCATTCAGCAATTGCTGCCCTGTCTTGCTCAGCGATATCAATGTTTTCCATGAAGTGGCAAGAGATGCTGCTGAATATTTTTCACCATTCGATATTGATTCAATTGCACATCAAATCTGCAATGTACTCGGATCTCAGCAACGACAAGACGATCTTCGTAACTTAGGAAACGAGCGGAGTTCAGAGTTTTCCTGGGAAAAGACAGCGATTTCTACTCGTGATTGTTATTTGGCAGCATTGAAAGATAATTCATTGGTTTAATTTAGATTCGAATTCATGCGCACGCCCCCCAAAATCTCCATCGTCACCCCATCCTACAATCAAGGGCCGTTTCTGGAACAGACGATTCGGTCTGTCCTTGATCAGAACTACCCGCGTCTAGAATATTTTGTTGTCGACGGCGGTAGCACTGACAACAGTGTTGATATTATCAATAAATATTCCGACCGCATCACCTGGTGGGTCAGTGAAAAAGATCGCGGTCAGTCGCACGCAATCAATAAAGGCTTTGAGCGAGCAACGGGAGAAATCTTCGGGTGGATCAATAGCGATGATTATTACCTGCCGGATGCTTTTACAAGTATCGCAGGCTTGTATCAATTGAATCCTGATGCAGGCGCATGGGTAGGTGCGACACAGCAAATCGATCGTGACGGCAATCCCGTTTGCACGTTAATTCCGAACGGATCAATTCCAGAAGAGATTGCTAACTGGGGATATTCTGGACGCATACCACAACCAAGCTGTTTCTTTTCGCAGGCTGCCTACAAACAGTCAGGAGGTCTGCGTGAACAGTTTCACTACGCCATGGACGTCGATCTCTGGATTCGTCTGGCTCAGATATCGCCATTTCAGTTGTCCAACACTCCAGTTGCGGCCTTTCGAGTATATCCAGAGACAAA
>JBGSVC010000230.1:0-3278 GCA_041753175.1 Planctomycetaceae bacterium | reverse complement strand
GCAGGAAACGAAGTTGGCTCAACATAAACGGCTCATTCGAAAGGTCTTTACTGCTAAAGTCCTCCGATATCGCTTCGATGATCTGCCCTAGTTCTTCTTCTTTCATACATTCACTCCTAATATCCGTTAACCTTCTGTCTGCGCTTTCGTAGCTCGAAGCAGACGCCGTAGTTGGTTCGTCCGTTAAAAAGTTCGAAGGTGCCCTTGCCCCCAGTGAGGAAACTACCGATGGGGGTTCGGGTGAGAACACGTCCGTTGTACGGAATGAGGTCTTTTGGCTCGTTGGTTGATTTGGAAATGCGCTTTGCGCCGGACCATTTCGAAAGTTCTAGTCGTTGACCACATAGGTTGCCTAGAAAACTCATCAGTAGAATTGGCTGAGGAGCAAACCTGCCATCGGAGACAGGTTTGATACTTGCGGCTTTGGCCCCAGAGAAAATGTTGGAAGTCGCCCGCGCAGTGATCGTGAGGGACTCGTTCCGCGCTGGAATAGAGAGCTCGAACTTAATGAGATATCGGGTTGATTTTGGAGCGCATGCATCCTGAGAAGCCCGAACCGTAAAGCTTTGGTAGGTTGTGCCGGTTGCGGAAGAGTATCTGGCTGCCTGAGGCTGGGATTGCTCCAAAGACTGAAGGAGCGCACACAACGGATCGGCTGGATCGCATGGCTCGGCGCCCCCAAAATAGTTGTCTACCAGATATCCGCAAACTTGCGCGTCGCTCCAGCTCCCGCCGTATAACGCCGCTAGTGCCTCTCCGATCGCTGCACGCGCATCGGGCGGAAAGAGATCGCAAAGTGGGGAATTCGATTCTGGTTGAGGACTCGATGCCTCTGGCTCGGCGCTTCCTTCTCCCGGGGAAAAGTCGATGCAGGGAGTTGCATTGAAAGTCGCGGCCTGGGTCTCTGTTAATACTTGGAGGGATGTGAACCCTTTCTTTGTGGCAAGCGCCTGCGCCAATGTTCCAGTGATCTTAATGGTCGAGGCCTTTACCGTTGTTCCGGCTGGCACTGTGAGGATCAATCGAACCATCGCAGAGGAATTTCCCTTAATCACTGAATAGAAGGTGCGCTTTGTAGCTGCGCCAGCAGCAACGCTTACGGTGGTTGGACGGCCATCAAGGGATAGGGGGGCCGGTGACTGAGCCTCAACGATGGAAACAGATACTAGAATTGTCGCGATGAGATATTTCATTTGAAAAACTCCCTTGGTTGCTTTCGCGTGAAACATCTCACCTGCGAATCGCGGCTGATTCCTGCGATACTCGTACACGGAGGATTCCAACCAGAATGGACGCTCTAGCTCAGTCCCAGGTGAGCAATGGGACGGCTCGACCGAGAAGAAGAGATGGAGGCAGGGCTCCGAAATACATCCCATCAAATGAATTCGGTATTCGATTACTTAGTGGGAGGAACCATCCGCGTCGAATACGGTAGCACCCCCGAATCCGGGGCAGCTCTAACCCATCTGAGTCAGTGAGAAGTGTTGACCCGACACGGACGCCGTTTATCCGGATTGAAGAAGGCCAGTGACATACTCGGGCACCGGTCACCGCTGCTGTTGGCTTAATTAGAAGTGGAGGATCAGCCAGCCATCGTCGACCACCTACCTTTCTCAGCACGTCACGCGGAAGTCTAAATACAGCAATCTCGCCAAGGGATACGTTGTGCGAAGGCTGAACGAGGTAGAACCCCTGGGGAAGGCTGGGGCTTAGATTCCTAACGATAATTATCTCGCTGCTTCGCCATGCCGGGCCGAGGACTGCAAGACCGACAAGTGCCGCAGCGGTTGCAATGAGAGGTAATTTCTGAGGTTTGGTTCGCATGTCACTCTTTTAACCGAGTTCATGGTCGCGACTCTGGCTGCGATGAATTCATACCAGCGCGAACGAGCCATTCGAGGCGGCTTCTCAGCTAACAAGCCACGGAGCGATAAGACGCTTCTCTCCCGGAAATCCATCGCAAGGCACCGTCGAGAAACATTGCAACGGTCGGCGGCGACTTAGTTCCGTCAGCAATTCGGATGCCGGTACATCCTCGAAGATAAATGCCGAGAGTATTCGCGCCTAGTCCTGCGTGGCCGGGCTCACTTCTCTGTCAGCTAAAGTTGCTTCACTTTCACTGGTCGCTTGTCGCCTCTTTGCAATGTGATCGCACTACGCTGCAACCCTTTGCCAGGCCGTGGTCTGTCAGGCGGGATTGCGTAATCGCTTCGTGCTCATTGCGGCGAGGCTCGGCTTTGTTTCTCCACAAGGGTTTTTGGTCACTCCAGCGAGGGTGAAGTAACGCAAAAACCCTTTTATTTAGGAGAAACAACCATGAAAGTAGAAGAAGCAACCAAGATAGCTGACAAACAGATCGAGAAGCTCGCATCGGCTCTTGCCGCAGGACAGAGCGAGGCGCTGAAACAGTACTTTTCGAGCATGTCGAGGATGTACAAATACAGCTTCCGAAATTTGCTGCTAATCTTCTCTCAAAAGCCTGACGCCACCTTCGTTGCAGGATTCAACTCCTGGAAGAAGCAGAAGCGATGGGTAAAGAAGGGAGAGAAGGGAATCGTCATAATCGCACCAATGCCGGTGAAAATAGAGCAAGAGAAGCCGGAAGACCCTGAAATGGTAACAAGATTTCGCGCTGGATATGTCTTCGACGTTTCGCAGACAGAGGGGGAGCCTTTCGCTGAACTCGGTTCAGTAACAGGCGAGCCAGGAGAACATCTCAAAAACCTAAAAGCTCTCATTGAAGCGCGCGGCATAGCACTAAGCTATGAAGCAGACCTCGGCGGAGCAGACGGCATGTCGAAAGGAGGAGCTATTGTAATACGCAGTAATCAATCTCCAGCCCAGGAATTCTCGGTACTCGTTCATGAGTTCGCACACGAACTTCTTCATCATGGCGAGGTTGAGAAGCAATCCAAGACAGTCCGCGAGACTGAAGCTGAGGCGGTCGCATACGTGGTCACCGAGGGAGTTGGGCTCTCCGCAAACTCCGCTTCCGCAAATTACATCCAGCTATATCAGGGTGACCAAGACACCCTCGGGATGTCACTGGCTGCAATCCAGAAAACGGCGACAACAATCTTGTCGGGATTATTTCCTGACTAGAATAGGTTTTAGAGCACCCCCGGATTCGGGGGTGCTTCATTTTTCAGATCCTGAGCGGATTATAGAGCCGCAGAGGATTGGCAAGTGCCAATGGCTCGTGCTCAGTGATCCATGCTTTTTCAATCGTCTCCGCAAATCGCGTCAACTGTATCGGATCTCGCACTCGATGGTTGTCG
>JBGSVC010000229.1:0-3168 GCA_041753175.1 Planctomycetaceae bacterium | reverse complement strand
ACGATAGTCTTCCTGCTTTTCGGAAGGGGACTGGAAACATCCTGAGAGAGTCAGCCCGGAAAATGTCATCAATATCAGAAGGCAGAGTAGTTGATCGTGCATGAAGAATGCGGTTCGCTGGCGTGATTTTGGCGGGAGAGGATATCTAAGCCGATTCATAATCCCTTTGGAGCATTATTGATCGACATCACAGCCACGTCCAGTGCAAGATGAGACGGGGCAGAGGGTATTCGTGGAGGGAAGGTGTTTAGGCGGGCAAAATCAACGGAATCGGTGCTCAAAATGGAGGCTGTCAAGACCCGACCATAAATATGCGAAGTCTTGTTTTGAATATCTCGGACTACTAAAACGAAGTTTTCGCCACGGTGACATGGTCAACCTGATCAACATCCAACTGATAGACAGGCATGAGACCATCACCATATTGAGAGGGGTCAAATCGCAATGTTCCGGCGACTGACATCCGAATGAGTTGATCCTGATAGGCGATTCCTCGTCCGTCATTGATTGTCACCAGGATCATATCCGTCTGACTGGGTTTGCCGCCGAAGCAACACTCTCCGGTATCTTTGAGGAGCAAAAACTCTTTGACATTGCGGCCATCTTTGGGTGGGTAAATATAGCCTTTAAGGAAGACTTTTTGATTGATTAACGGTTTGACATCTGGACTCAAATCAGACATGCCATTGATCATGACAAAGCCCTTGGCGGAGATATCGTTTGAAAAGCTGACGCGTCGATAGCCTTCGGGTACTTCAGTGTTGTAAGCATGAACTTGAGAGGCGACTCCCAATCCGAAGAATGCCAATGACAGAAAAAATGCCATTTTGGCGACAAATAAACCACTAAACGTTCCATCAGACGCAGAAACAACCCGCCAGGCATAAATTCCGACGATCGTCGAAACGAATGCAATCCCCACGCCGACGATGCCCATCAACGCCAAGCCAGATATGATCGCCAATGTCATGCTGACGGGCACAATAATGGGCATGGGGCGATAATCAAATTGATTGATCTCCTCTTGAGCGGCTCCAAATTTTGATGAGGAGCGTGGCTTCGAGTCTGATGTGGTTTGATCTAGAACACTGTGTGCCATATCCGGATGCCTCTGAAAATCACAACTGGAGCGGGTAAGACGCGCTACCAAAGCACTTGTCGAAGGAGGAGAGCCATTAAGAACAATCTCCCCGTTTTATTAGATCGGTTTGACATAATGAAATACATTTCTGCTGGCCACGTCAAGCAGTTTCATCAGATTCTCATCGATTTGACCGGATGAATTTGAGCAAGCGGTCTTGAGCGACGTACAGGGATGGTTGAAATCAAAGGATCATCCATGCGGTTTGCCTACAAATTGATCCTATAGTGTCGGACGAATACTCAGATCGACGACACTTCCTCTTTTAATAGACTCATTTATCTTGTTCTTAGGTGGGGATTGGTTGACAGTCGGATGGCAGTCTGTCACACTGTTTTGCTTGTTTGATTCGATTTCTCCGGACGGATGCGTAATTGCTTTCCCGGCTGGATGTGACTGAATTCAGATTTTGTGGGTGTCGTATCCTATTTTTGGGAAACGACTTGTGGCCGGTGCCCGAGTGGGTGCCTACTCCTCCAAGTGTTGTCTTTGAGGGGTGTTGTGAGTAAACGGCCAGAAATTATCAGGTAGACTCTACAGGAGAAGTGTGCATGGGACGTTATTCGGGGCCAAAAGCTCGCGTTAACCGACGGTTGGGTTTTCAGGTTTATGAGAATGCAGGTGCTGCTAAAGCTTTTGAACGCCGGAACTACCCGCCGGGTATGGCCAATCGACGCAAGAAGCTGTCTAACTACGGGATTGCATTAAACGAAAAACAAAAAATCAAGCATTATTACATGATGCGTGAAGCTCAATTGCGACGTTTTTATGACAAAGCTCGTCGTAGTCCGGGAAACACCGGGGAGCAATTGCTCATCATGTGTGAGCGACGCCTCGACAATGTCATCCGCCGGGCCGGATTGACGGTCAGCCGCATGCAGGCACGTCAGGGTGTGGTTCATAGTCATTTCCAGATCAATGGCAAAACGGTCGACCGACCTTCGATTCTTGTGCGACCTGGCGATGTCATTACGGTGCGTAATCGTCCCAATTTGCTGAAAGTCTACCGGGAATTTGTCGACGCAAACACCGCTCCAGCCTGTCAGTGGATCTCGTTTGACAAGGGCGAAATGAAAGCAATCGTGACTGCTATCCCAACTTATCAGGATGTCAGCCTGCCGGTTGATGTCGGTGCGGTGGTGGCGTTCATGTCTCGCTAATCGCGAACATTCGTAGCGATATTCTTCTACTTTGAAGAACAAAGAATTGACCCTGTTGATTCCACTGTACGTTTCCCGGTGATATGCCGGGAAACGTTTTTTTATGTCAATCCAGCAGAGATCCACAGAGACTTCCAGAATCGGAATGCGCAAGTTTGGAGTCTTTTGAGAACTGAGACATTGAATTGACGCCGTTCAAATGGCATGATGTGTCCAAACGATCAAGGTCTGTCTTATTTTGGATACTGGAAAAAGACATCGGATCGGCGAGAGGCTTGCGGAATGTTCTTGCTTTTACCCATTGGGACAGATGCCCCCATCTATCATTGGCCTTACGCGACAGTCGCGATGATCGTCATCAATACTCTCGTGATGGTCAGCGTGACGATGTCTGGGAGTCCGGAAGCGATCTATGACGACTACTGCCTAAGCTACGGCGACGGTTTGCATCCTGTGCAATGGGTGACTTCCTGTTTTCTGCATTTAGGATGGGTGCATTTGATCTTTAACATGATCTTTTTATGGGGCTTTGGGATCATCGTTGAAGGTAAGCTTGGCTGGTGGAAATATTGCTTGACCTACCTGGGTATTGGAGTCATCCAATGTCTGGCGGAGCAGGTCATGATGCTCAGATTGGGAGGCGAGGGTTCTTGTGGAGCGTCATCGATTATTTTTGGTCTGATGGTCATGACGCTCATCTGGGCACCGAAAAACGAATTGACGGTCTTTGGATTCTTCTTCTTTTTTATTCGAGCGATAATCAGAGTCTTTGACTGTTCGATCCTTTCCTTTTCGCTATTTTACCTGGCGCTAAACCTGATTTATGCCATTTTATGGTCCCAGATTGGTGTCGTGTCCTCTGAGTTT
>JBGSVC010000228.1:0-5576 GCA_041753175.1 Planctomycetaceae bacterium | reverse complement strand
AGGGGAGTGAGCAGGAGTCGGCGGCGGGCAGAAATCGAAATAGGACACAATCCCATGACGGTCATTCGAAAATAATAAGTTGGTTTTGTGATAAAAACATCAATCATTACGGGCTCATGTGTTGACCTTAGGTTCGGAATGACTTTAGATAGAAGAGTCTTTGTCGCGCCTGTTGACGATGAGGATGTCTGAAGATTGACGGTCACGTTTTTAGCCGAGGTGGGTTCGATGCTGCGCGATGTTTTGCTCCGACTCGTTTTTATTGTGGTGTGTGGTCTGAGTGTTGTTGGGCAGTCGACGCGACCTGCAGCGTTGTGGGCTGATGACGTTTCTAGGCCAAATGTTCTGCTGATTCTGGTCGATGATTTGAAGCCCTCGTTTGGTGCATATGGGGATGAATGGGTGCATTCGCCACATCTGGATCGACTGGCCAAGAAGGGGATGACATTTGAAAGGGCTTATTGCAACCAGGCGGTGTGTGCTCCTTCGCGAAACAATCTTCTGATCGGATCACGTTCTTCATCGATCGGTGTGTATTCGCTGGGCTACAATTTTCGCAAGGCTGTGCCTGAGGCGATCACGATGCCTCAGTATTTCAAGCAGCATGGCTATCATGCAGCGGGAGTGGGGAAGGTCTTTCATATCGGGCATGGGAATATCGGGGATGATGCATCGTGGTCGGTTCCATTTCAGCCAGACAAGGTCGTGGACTATGTGTTGCCTGAAAGTACGGATGGCGAAGTGACGCGTGAGCAGGCGTTGTTTGCCAATCAATCGTCCAAAGGGTTGCCGCGAGGGGCCGCGTGGGAGAATGCGGACGTCGAGGATGACGCCTATGCCGATGGTCGCATTGCGCGGGAAGGTGTGTCGCGTTTGAAGACCTACGCCCAGACGAAAGAGCCCTTCTTTTTGGCGCTGGGATTTACGAAGCCACATTTGCCGTTTTGTGCTCCTAAAAAATATTGGGAGATGTATGACCGGGCAGGGCTGCCGATGCCCGCCAGTGACGAGCCAATTCCTGGCGCTCCGGAGTATGCCGGCAAAACAATTGGCGAGCTCAATCAATACAAGCCCGTCCCCAATGATCCCCCTTTGACCGACGAGATGATCCGCACGTTGATTCATGGGTATTATGCATCGATGAGTTATATGGATGCCCAAGTTGGGCTAGTGCTCGATGAACTGGAACACAGCGGTCTGGATCAGAACACGATTGTTGTGCTGTGGGGGGACCATGGTTATCAACTTGGTGACCATGGGATGTGGACCAAGCATACGAACTATGAACAAGCCAACCGGATTCCCATCCTGATCACTGCGCCGGGCGTGACGACTGCAGGAAGTCGATCGGCAGCGCTTGTAGAGACTGTGGATTTGTTTCCGACCGTCTGCGAACTGGCCGGGCTGCCAGTGCCGAGTGGACCTCAACCGATCGATGGAGTCAGTCTGGTGCCGATCCTGAAAGATCCGAGTTTTCGCGTGAAGTCTCACGCGTATCACTGTTTTCCGCGGAAAGCCAATTGGCTTGGACGTGCGATTCGCAGTGAACGCTATCGTCTTGTCGAGTGGAAACCTTTCGGCGGGTCCTCTGACGAAGCTGAGTATGAACTCTATGACTACGCGACCGACTCCATCGAGAGTCAAAATATTGCCTCCCAGAAGCCGGATGTTGTCGCGGAAATGCTGACGCTGTTGGCGACGCATCCGGAAGCGGCTTTTCCTGATGGCAAGAAAAAGTAAGGGCGTGGTCAGGAGAACTTTGAGGAAGTCGGTGTTTGGTCGTTATGCACAACGATGTAATCGTATTGCGTTTTAGATCGAAAAAGCCTGGCGCATCTCATTGAGAAATCCGGCGACGCGGGTGATGCGGGCATCCACTGTGTCATCGCTGCCGAGGGCTTCGAAGGGAAGATACCCTCGGTAGCCCTGCTTTTCGATAATCCGGCGGAGACGAAACAGATCAATGGGAACTGCTTCGCCGTCGAGCCAGACAAGTTGTTTGACCTGCCAGGTGACGGCGTAAGGGAGGAGTTGTTCGATCTCGTCGTAGACATTGCGTTCGCGCAGGCTTCCGACATCGAGTATGACGCCAAACCAGCGAGAGTTCACGGCTTCGACAACTTGAATCGTCTGCTCAGCCGTTTTTAAGACGTCGTGATGTGGCTGCAATCCGATGATGACGCCTTTTTGGCGTCCGTACTCGGCACACTTTTGAAATGCGGGGATCATCCAGTCCAGGGTTTGTTCAAAATTAAACCCGGTCGCCAGTCGCGGACCCGAGAAGACTCTTAGGACATCGGCACCGAGTTTTGCGGCGACATCAATCCAGCGGAGGACCAGATCGATCTGGGCTTCCCGGGCGATTGGGTCGGAGAGTGAAAAGTCGTTGCGGACACCTGTGCCGCTGATGGTCACTCCGTTTACGAACGCCTTGTGTTTTAGGTCGGAGATGTCTTGATCGCTGGGAACTTCGGGATAGCCGGGAAGGTAATAGGCAGTCATGTCGACAGCGCGAATTTGATAGCGGGCACAAAAGTCGATGACGTCGTTGACGCTCATCTGGCCAGACTTGAGTTCCTGGTTAAACGAAAATGCATTGAGGCACAACGTCACCGACGTTCCCTCGAGACGAGAGATCTTGCCGGTATCGGCTGCTGCCAGTTGTGAGATTGAAATCGGAGTTGTTGTTGCAAGTAAGGCTGATTGAATTAAGAAATCTCGTCGAAGCATTGCGCGTCTTTCTTTTGAGATCTGGTTTCCAACACCATCAATCGATCCTTGACGATATGCAAACTTGATGACGAAGTCGAATTTGTTGATGGGTGTCGTGACGAAATTAGCGACGGTTTCGCGACAGTAGGCGATCAAACTGACGACAATTGCGCAGGTTTTGTTTTCAAGAATTGATGGAGCAACGCTTGAGAACGGTGAATTTCCGGGGGAAAACGTCATCTCGGCAGTCATTGTGATGGATTGTCTTCGGGGGGCATGGCTTGTGCATTGGTTGAGGGTGTCGTCACACTCGATTTTTCAGAAGCAGGAGAATCGTCAAGTTTGTCTTGACGATCTTACGATAAACAGAGAAGCTGAAAAAAACTTGGTCTTTGTATTCAGGCGTTTTGTCATGGGCACATTTGGAATCAAACTGCTGACGCTGTTGGCCTTCGCCGGCCATATGCTGGTGGGCTGTTGTGGTCATCATGCGCATGCGGCGGATTGTGCTCATCTGTTTCATGCCTGTCAGAGAACTGCTCCTCATGATTCTTGCGTGGAGGTGGAGGGTGGTCATCAACACGGTAGTCATCGCGATGGTGGTCATCATCATGGGAGCCATGCTCACCAAGGTCTCCCTGCGCACGATCACGAGCCTGACGCATCTGTTGACCAGTGTTTAACGAATTCATGCAATTCTTCGACACCCGGGCAACCGACACACGACCATTCTGAGTGTGATGACAGGGACTGTCAGTTCATTCCTCACCCGACGACGACCTACGCCGGAGAGGGTTTTTCGGTTTGTTATGAGTTAGCGTTGACGACGATTCTGCATGCTGAGACGGCAGCAGCGAGCGGGTGTGATCGCTCTTTGCATCTTCCTGTGGTCTATCGAGAGTCGGGGACCGCGCTGCGCGCTCTGATGCACGTTTGGATGATCTAATTTTGCTTCATCCCTGACCTTACTGGCTTGAGTCAGGGAATGCCGAGGTGGGTGTACTTGCCATGGCGGCTGTTGGTCTGCCTGTTTGTTTGCGCAGGCGAATGCTTATTTTCTCTTCAACGTATTCAGGTGCTCTGATGATGATGTTGCATACTTCAAGGTCGCGAAGCCGGGTATTGAACTGGCTGGCAGTGTTTGTCTTGGGGCTGGTGGCTTTGGCTGTCTGGTGGTGGTGGCCGGTGCTCTCGGGTTGGGTCGACCAGACGTTGGCCGCCACCCACACCACCCCTGCGATGAGTCACGGCCACGGTCATGCCGGCGAAGAGGGAGACCATGCCGGCCACGATCATGCTCCTGCCGCTGCCCCAGAAACGTTAACGCTCACCCCTCAGGCGCGAAAAAATCTGGGACTGACTTCAGAGTTTTTGCAGCCTGTGGAACTATCGACTTATCGTCGCAGTCTGAGTGTCCCAGCGATTGTGGTTTCACGTCCTGGCCGGACACAGATTCAGGTTTCGACGCCTTTAACGGGCGTGGTCACGCATGTGCATGCCGTTACGGGGGAAGCGGTCACGCCGGGGACGCTGCTTTTTGAGATCCGCCTGACCCATGAAGATCTGGTCAACTCACAGACTGAATTTCTGCAAACGCTGGGCGAACTGGAAGTGGAAAACCGCGAGATCGCTCGACTCGAAGAGGTCGCCAATACGGGAGCCGTTCCGATCAAAACAGTTCTCGAACGACGCTATGCCAAAGAGAAACTCGAAGCGCTGCTAGCGGCTCAGCGGGAAGCTCTCAAACTGCATGGGCTCTCGGATCGACAGATCGACGCGATCGTCAGTGAACGTCACCTGCTCAGAGATTTAAGCATCAACGCACCGGAGATTGATCAACATCAGCATGACAATGACGAACTCAAACTCAGCAGCAGACTTGTTTCGGTGTCGTTGACCAACCACGCCGGGCATGAGACTCCCCTGGTGATGGAGGAACTGATGGTTCACAAAGGGCAGTCCGTGATCGCCGGTCAGCAACTGTGTGCGCTGGCAGACTATTCACAACTTTATCTGGAAGGTCAGGCGTTTGAGCAAGACTCTGCGATCATCACACGAGCTTCCGAGCAGGGCTGGCCCATTTCTGCACATCTTCCCTCGGACGGGGGAGACTGGCAGACTCTGAAAGATCTCCAACTGGCTTACGTAGGCAATGCGGTCGATGCCCAGTCACGTACTCTGTCGTTTTATGTCGAGCTGCCCAATGAAATTTTGAGAGATCAAACGACAGCGGAAGGACAGCGGTATTTGTCGTGGCGGTATCGCCCGGGTCAAAGGATGCAGGTATCGGTTCCGATTGAACAGTGGGACAACCAGATTGTGCTGCCTGTTGATGCTGTCGTCAAAGAGGGAGCTGACTGGTTTGTCTTTCGTCAAAACAGCAAGCAGTTTGAACGGGTTGCCGTTCATGTCAAATATCGGGATCAGGAACATGCCGTCGTTGAATACGATGGGACGTTGTTCCCGGGGGATGTCGTCGCGATGCGGTCTGCTCATCAGATGCAGATGGCGATCAGGAATCAATCCGGCGGTGCTGTTGATCCGCATGCCGGTCACAATCATTAGCCACGCATTTAGCAAGACATTTCAAAACAGCCTGTCTGACAAACTCCACACCGACGCATTTTTTCATTTCTTTTCAAAGACGCACTTATGCTCAATGCCATGATCCAATTTGCACTCAAACAGCAGATGCTTGTCATCGCGGCGGCGATGCTGTTGATGGGGGTCGGAACCTGGCAGGCATTTCACATGCCGATCGATGTCTTTCCTGATCTCAATCGCCCGCGGGTGGTCATTATGACTGAAGCCCCTGGCATGGCTCCGGAAGAGGTGGAGTCGCTGATCACGTTTCCGATCGAAAC
>JBGSVC010000227.1:0-5158 GCA_041753175.1 Planctomycetaceae bacterium | reverse complement strand
GGGATTAAAAAATCGTGTTGAGTTCGGGCCAAGAAATGGATGTCAGCGTTCCATGCAGCGGGGCTAATGAAGTTCAAAAACGGCTAGGAGTCTTTGATGATGAAGGCTGTTTGCCGCTGACCCCATTTGAGCGTTATCTGGTGAGAGATTCCGCTCTTGCTGCGTCACTGGTCATTCGAGTGGCGATGAATTTTCGCGGGGAGTGCCATCGAGAGTTGTTGACGAAAGCCTATCGGATTGCTGCGAGCCGACAGCCGATGTTTCACGCTACACTGACAAAAGCCTCAGACGTCAAATGGCAGGTGAGTGAGTGTTGTTTAGATCTAATTTGGAAAGAGCAGATTGCTAGTGCTGAGGGATTGGCGGATGCCGTTGTCACTGAGATCGACTTGAACAAAGAACCTGGTTTAAGAACGACAGTGACTCCTCATGACCAGGGGTTGTTTGTGACGTTGGATGTGCAGCATGCCTGTTGCGACGGCCAGGGGGCACGGCAGTTACTGGCGGAATGGTGGGGGATCTATGACCAACTGGTTCGGCAGGGGGACTATCAACTCAAAGAACTTCAAATTGAGCCATTGTTAGAACGAGGGGTCTATCGTCGTCCTGAGCGGTCATCAGTGGGCTTTTGGGAGGGCCTGTGGAATCTGTTTTTGACCGTGCGAGGCAGGACCGTCAGATTAGCAGCTCAAGGAGTTGCTCACACACACAGGCGTCCCCTGGAACGTGTGCTGAGTGTGAGCCAGACGGCGTCGTTACGGGAGGCGTTAAAAGAGCAGGGATTTAGCATCAATGATTTGGGAGTGGCAGCGAGTTTTGTGGCTTATGAAGACGTGTTTCAAAAACGCGGACGAGGGACTCGTCTGACGGTTGTTAATCCGGTCGATTTGCGCTATCCCTCAGATTTGAAAGTGGCGGCGTGTAACCGCGTCGGGTTGGCCTATCTGCGGCGCGCCTGGAAACGCTCCAGGGATTTGAAGGTCGTGCTCAAAGAAGTACGTGGAATTCTGGAATATGTGAAGAGGAAGTATGTCGGTGCCGAGTTTCTCCACGGTCTGGCCGGGTTGGAAAACAATCCCAAGCTCTATGATTGGGTGATTCGAAACAAGTTTTTTACACCGACATTGCAGTTCACATGTTTGGGAGATACGACACGGGCGATGCGATATCGCTTTCAGCAGACGGATGGTGCCGTACAGGTCGGGATGTTGTTTCTCGATCGGATCAGTGGGATTGCACCGCTGGCGCCGGGAGTGCCGCTGAGTATTTCTGCGTGTGAGACGAGCGATCGATTGAGTCTGACATTTCACGCCGACGGAGGATTTATCAGCGTGGAGGAACAGTCACAATTTGCAACGCGATTTATGAACTTACTGATGTCGGTCTGCGATTAGCCATGATAGCATCAAACGGATGAATGATTTGCAGACGGGGCAAGTTCGGGGTCATAGCCGTAGAGATCGAAAGCGAACTTGAGTTTTTCATAGAGGTAACGCTTGCGGGCTTCGTCCATTTGGAACTTGTTTTTCTTGTATTTTTTCAGTTCAGGCATCATGGGGTCGAGCTTTTTCTGAACAGGGGCAAAATCGCCGAGGTTTAAGGTCTCGTAGATTTTTCGGAGGTGGACATCGGGTTCCTGCTCGAAGTCTTCGTAGCGGAGTTCGTAGAGATTTCCGGCGGGGATGTGCTGTTTGTCGAGTTCATAGTTGGTGATGGCCTGATGGTAGAGGTCCATGGTTTCTTCTTCGAGGCCCTCGTAGGTTGTTTTGCCAAAATCATTGAGCGGATAGAGGACTCTACGGAGATTAAAGCTGGAGTTGATGACTTTGTAGGGGTGACGATAGATGTAGACGAATTTTGCGTTGGGATACATTTCCAGGAGGATCTGGACTTTGAGCGTGTGTCCTGGAGATTTGACGATGATTTGCTTGCCCTTATTGAGATAAGTAATTTTTCTCAACAGGAGATCGAGGACTTCTTTGAAGAGTCTTCGTTCGGCGGCGGGGGCATGCTTAAGAGTGTAAAAGCGTTCGTATTCGTGGACGCGTCCCTGAAAAGCCAGAAGCATGTAAATGGATTTCAGAGACATGTTGACGAGTGCAAATTCGTCTTCCTGGGGGATGTCCCACCCGGTGGCCATGTTGTCCATGGGACGGGATTCAGGGAGAAGCGATTCGGTCCAGTAAGGGATAGTGCTTCCCGTCAGCAGAAAGTGAGTCGGGAAGAGACATTGATACATATTGGGAAAGCAATAACGGTCGTCAAGGGTCATCAGATTGTGGAGCAGTGTTGTTCCGCTACGCCAGTGGCCGAGGATGAAGATCGGATCTTTCATCTGCGTTTGTTGAACTTTCCGGGCATAGAAGACATCTTCCCAGAACGACCAAAACGAATTGCTCATGCAGATGGGGATCAGTCCTGCCAGACGTGGCAGCTTGGAATAGTGCAGATTTGGTCTGAGAGTCAGGAACTTGAGCATGGTGCTAAAGTTCATGCCGTGCCAGATGGTAAAACCGTTTTGAGAGGTACTTTTCTTATTTTCGGACTTAGGTTCCATGAATCAATGGCCAATTCTGATCGCGTATGAGTTAAATATTAGTCGACATGAATTGCATCGGAACACGGTCAGGGTCCGAGGAAATCACGTAAAGTCTGCATGTTCTCGACAAACTATACAGGTGAATCGACAAATTGAGGCAGTTGTGAGGCTGCAGAGTGGCGAATACGTATTGAAAGGTGAAATTGATGATAGAAGACAATGTCTTCGAGGTCGAGTAATCCGAGAGAGTATTTGGTAATCTTAGTGTCGTCGAATTTAACGTGGGAACTGGTGAGAAAATCCGTTGAGACGAGGAATCCGTGGATTCGTCAGGGTCTGAGATTCGTGTTGGTTGTGGATTGTTGAAACGATTGGAAGAGTCAGGCGATGTTGACATACCGGGGAGTTCAGGTAGAGGCGACTTATGCTGAAGCGTTTACGATGCGTGGCACACGCTTGATCGTAACGGCCGTCAATCAGGAATGGGTCGCGATTGCTGTCCAAAAGTTGACCGGTTACGGGACCAGTGTGTTGGGATGTGATGCCGAGGTGGGACTGGAAAACTGGTTGAGTCGACAAGAGACCCCCGATGGGAGACCCGGGGCGAGTGTGTTAATGTTTGCGTTTGGTCGTGATGGGTTAGAGAAAGCGGTGATCAATCGTGTGGGACAGACCGTGTTAACATCTGCAACGTCAGCCTGTTTTAACGGTTGGACACAGTGCGCAGATGACAAGTGGGTGGCGATGGGGGAAAAGCTGCGTTACTTTGGCGATGGGTTTCAGATGTCAAAGAAATTGCCTGACAGTGTGAGTGGCATCGGGCGGTTATGGAGGATCCCGGTGATGGATGGGGAGTTTGTGTGTGAAGAAAAAGCAGGGACGTTCTCGGGAGTCGCAGGCGGGAACTTGATGCTGGCTGGGGAGGATGCCTCTTTGTGTCTGCAAGCCAGCCAGGCGGCGGTCAAGGCGATGGAGAGTGTTAAGGGAGTCATGACACCTTTTCCTGGAGGCATCGTGCGGAGTGGAAGCAAGGTTGGGTCGCGCTATGCGGGATTAAAGGGGTCAACCAATGAAGCCTTTTGTCCGACGCTGAAAGGGCGAGTCGAGTCGCGGTTGCCCAAAGAGATCAATTGTTGTTATGAGATTGTCGTGGATGGCGTTGATTTTGAGTCGGTGCAACGATCGCTCAAGGTTGGTTTGGATGCAGCGATCGATGCTGGTGGCATCGGGTTTGTGTCAGCGGGAAACTATGGGGGAAAGTTGGGCAGCCATCACTTTCATTTGGAACAGATCATCAGGCTAACGTGAGATTGACCAGACGCATGGACCATCAGACGACACCACCTAACAGCTCGACGCTCAATCTGACCGATGACAATCGTCTGTTGGTCAAATGGGCGTGCGCCTGGATCTCGTTGATTGCATTTGTGTTGCTGGTTATTCGGTTGCTGGAGACTCCGGTCTTGCAAAGCGCGAATGATCGGAGTCGATGGTGTACGGTCGTGTCGCTGGTTGAATACGGGACTTTTCAGATTGACCGTGTGCGAAGTCGTCCGGGGTGGGACACGATCGATAAGGTTTACCATCATGGCCATTATTACTCATCAAAGCCACCACTGTTATCAGTGATCGTGGCGGGTGTGTATGTGGTCGTCAAGACAGTAACTGGATTATCGCTGTTGGAAGAAACCGCGAGTTGTGCGCGGGCGATCTTGTTTGTGGTCAATCTGATCCCGTTTTGGATCGCCTGTCTGGTGTTACGACGTTTGTTGCTGGAGAAAGTGAAATCGGTTTGGGCAGTGTTGATGTTGCAGAGCCTGTTTTGTTTTGGAGTCTTGTTATTGCCGTTTTTTGTCACGCTCAACAACCATACTCCGGGAGCGATCGCGACGCTTTTGGCGCTGGGGTGTTTGTTGTTAAAGGTGAGAGCAGAAAACAATGTCACGGCGATGTTGTGGTGTGGATTCTGGGCAGGTTTCGCGGTCTCGATGGAACTGCCGGCGCTGGCGTTTGCGGTGTTACTCGGGGGAATTGTCTGGAAGAATTTCGGGATTCGTGCGCTGGCGGCGTATCTGCCTGCGATGCTGATACCGATCGTAGCTCTGCTTATGACCAACTATCTGGCGACAGGAGGCTTCAAGCCGTTTTACAGTTATTATGGAACAGAGAAATATATTTATGAGATTAACGGACTGCCGAGTTATTGGGCGAATCCTCAAGGCGTCGATCGAGCACCGGATGGAGTGTTCGTTTACATCATGCATTGTCTGATCGGTCATCATGGGATTTTTTCATTGACGCCGATGTGGCTTTTGTTGTGGGGCGCATGGTGGAGAGGATGTCGGCGAGAGTGGTCGTTGGAAGTGATGATGTGTTGGTTGAGTTTTTGTGTGACAGTGATTGTATTTGGGTTCTATCTCACGAGGACAGCGAACTATAACTATGGCGGATTGAGTGTGGCGCTGCGTTGGATGTTGTGGCTGATCCCTTTGTGGATCGTGACATTGATGCCGCTAGTGGATCGTTTGAGTACTGCCATGAGCGGTCGAATCTTGATGATGCTTTTGTTTCTTCCCGGGATGATGACTGCATGGTCGCCTTGGGTGGGGCCATGGAAAC
>JBGSVC010000226.1:0-8880 GCA_041753175.1 Planctomycetaceae bacterium | reverse complement strand
CAATGGACAGTGTTGGAAATCGAATTGCGGCTTACGGTACTCTCGCCTTATATATCGACTCAATTCGGCAAGAGATCCTCGACTGGCAAGGGTATCAAGCTGATGATCAAAGTCTCATCGGTACTACTGTCCAATACGCGTTTGCAATAGCCGCGATTTTCATCGGCGCGTTGTCATTAATTGTCTTTGCTGTCATCGCCCTGCCGTTATGGGGCCTTCTACGAATATTCCGAAGGCCAACTAAAAATGGCGTGTAATTAAACTATTCAACAGAGACTCGGAGACGCGAAGGTGGGTGGAGGGATTGGGATTAGGAGAGGATTAATGACGTTAAACCAGGAGGTATTTGCTGCTGAGTCGATGGTTAAAATGAGGGCGTGTTTGAGCGTAGCGGCTCACACGGAGGTTCGCCCTCCCGGCGGGAGAGGAAGAGGGGCTCTTGAATTCGTGATCAATACATGGCCATGATGGCTCGCCGATAGCAAGCGAGGCGAGATTTTGTGGGGAGTTGTTGTCTTGAAAGTGATGGGACAAGTGATTGGGTGGGGGCGATTCCAATCAGCGGCGTGATCAAGGAATTTTGATCTGGTCTGAACACGAGTTTCTAAAGGCGATTACCGTTTCAAATAATATCGACGGTTAACGAAAACCGTTTGGCTACGAAATCTCTAGCGAGGGCTGCGCAGCGAAAAGGGGCGGAAGGCTATCTCCTCACACACCTGGCCACCGAAGCGTAGGGCTGCTTCAGTTACGACCTGACCCGGTTGGCACGGCACCACCGTGCTCGGAGATAGCCTTCCGCCCCCTTGGAAATTTGGGCGCTGCTTAAAGCAGGAAGGCGAACAAGTTATTATGCCTGATTGTGGGGCAAAATCAAGTCTTCGCAGTGAGGTTTTGACGGGGATTGCTAATCGAGAGGCGGTTTGTGGGGGAAAATCGCTTTTCAATCGCGATCAATGAGTGTTTTTTTCAGTTGTCGGTGGGGATGACGGGTGTGGGGTGCGGGTGGTCCTGAGGAAGTAGATGAGCATGAAGAGGCAGCGGAGAGTCAGGTCGATGCCCATGCCGATCCAGGCACCGATGAGTCCCCAGTTCCAGACGATGGCGAAGAGGTAAACGAGGGGGAGGCGGATGACATAGATGCCGATGAGGCTGTTGATGAATGGAATGCGTGTTTGGCCTGCGCCTTGAATGGCATGGGAGAGGACGATGAGGAGCGTGATGGGGATCTGGTAGAGGGCGAGCAGTTGCATGGCGGGGATGCCGATGCGTTGGACTTCGGGGGAATCGTGCATCATGCGGAAGATGGGGTCGGCGGCGAAGTAAAACAGATGAGCGGCAATGATGGCCAGAGAAAAAACCTGAATGCTGGCGGCCCAGACAATTTTGGGGACCTGATCGGTTTGCTGGGCTCCGATGGACTGTCCGACGAGGGTGGCGGTACTGCGTCCCCAGGCGGTGGCGAGCAGGTAGGAGATGCCTTCAATTTTGATGCCGATGATGTGGGCGGCAAAGACGGGTGTGCCCAAACTCTTGATCATGGAGATAAAGAGCAGGTGGCCGGCCCAGGTGACGATACCATCGCCGAGGACGGGGAGTCCCAGACGGATGAGTTCGGAATTGATTTGACGGCTGGAGAGGTGACTGGAAATGTGGGGTTGGGGGAGCGTTTCGTTAAGCGTAAATTCTTGAGTGGGGAGATTTTCGGGGATGGGAGGGTGTTGGTGGATGATTTTTGGATCGCGATTGCTTCCAAATAACGTCAGGTCTCCTCGTGAGAGGCAATACATGGTGGCGAGGCCGCCGATGATTTGAGCGGCAATGGTGCCGACGACGATGCCAGAGACTCCCATTTCCGGGACGAACCAGCCGCCGTGGACGCAGAGGATGGAGAGGGGGACATTGAGGAGGCAGATGGCGGCCTGGATGGCGAGGGGCGTGCGCATGTTGGCTGTGGCCCGCATGATCGCTGAGCCGGTGAGGCTGACGGATTGGAAGATGTAACAGAGGCTTTCGAGTCGGAGATAATGGCTGGTGACCTGGGCATCTTGGCCGCTCATGCCGAGAAGCCAGGTGAAGGTGTCGGCGAGCGCGTAACCCAGGAGGGAGGCGAGAAGGCCGAGAAGCCATGACCAGAGGACGGCGCGACGGGCGATGAGTCGGCCTTCGCGGTACTGCCCTGCCCCCCAGCGGTTGGCGACGAGGGCGTGGGCTCCGATGCCGATGGTGCCGAAGAGGAGTGAAGCCAGCCAGCCGACATAGGCGGCAAAACCGATGGCTCCCGTGGCGGTGACGCTGACGCGTCCGGAGAGCCAGGTATCGAAGAAGCCGACGAGGAAGACGAGAGATTGTTCGGCAAGGACAGGGATTGTAAGGAGAAACACGACCCAACCGATGGGGCGCGTTATGGAGTTTGACAGAGACTGTTGATGGGGATCGTTCAACCGGGTGGCCATTTCATGTCGCGGTCGCCCATGACGTGAATGTGGAGATGAAAGACGGATTGCCCGGCTTTGAGTCCAGAGTTCATGACGGTGCGGAAGCCTTCTTGAAGGCCGTGCTCGGCGGCGAGTTTTTTGACGACGAGGAGGAGGTGGCCGAGGAGTGCTTGATGTCGATCTTCGGCGTGGGCGAGAGAGACGATTTCCTCCTTGGGGATAACGAGGAAGTGGACGGGAGCCTGGGGGCTGATATCGGGGAAGGCGAGGCAGAGATCGTCTTCGTAGAGGATGTTGACGGGGATTTCTTTATCGATGATTTTTTTGAAGATGGATTTTTCGGGCATGGTAGCTGGTCCTTGTGGCCGGGGTGGGGCGAACCATAAGGATAGCTATCATTGGGGAAATGTTCAAAGGGGGCTAACAAATCTTGTGGAGATTGAGGGGGCGTGCTTTATGATGGGCTGTCGTGGTTCAGATTGTGATGTGAAGGGTGGTGGAATGGTTGGAGGTATGTTGTCTTGGGCTAGATCGATGATGTGGTCGAAATCCGCGAAGGAAGTGTCGTATCGCGTGGGTGATCAGGTTTTGGTGGTCAAGCAGGGTATTCTGACGGGAGGGAAGTATCCGGAAGTTGTTCCGGTAGGACGTATGCTAGATGTCGTCAACGTGTCTGGGAGGTGGATTGAGTGTGACTCATATTATGGCGGCTGGATACGATGCGTGCATGTTATCAGGGCAGACTGGAGCACGATCGATGTTCTCAAGAGGATGATTAACGAGCAGCCGGCTAATAGCGAACTTCGGTCGAGCTTGGCAATTGCTCTATACAGTTTGGGCGAGCAACAATCAGCAATTAACGAAATCGATGGCGCGATCGAACAATTCCCAGAGTCGTCTGATCTGTATTACTTCCGCGGCTACGTTTATGGTCTGCGCAAAGATCACCAAAAAGCGATTGCAGATTACAGTGAGGCGATTCGATTGGGACCTGAGAACCCATTCGTTTTTTGCAATCGCAGTCTAGCGTGGACCGATCTTGGCGAGCTTGGCAAAGCTGATGATGATATTGAAGCTGCTCTCTCGATGATCCCCAATGATCCAAGACTTTTGGGTGCTCGGGGCTATCTTTTCTTGCTCCAAGAAAAATACGACCTTGCGTTGAAAGTTTTTAATCGATTGATTCGAAAGAATCAAAAACTTGATGATGCGTATTGTCATCGAGGTTATGTTTGGCAGATGAAGGGGAACGTTAAGAAGGCGATGAAAGATTACAATCAAGCGATCAGGTTAGGGGCTCAGAATTCAGAATTGTATTTTAATCGCGGTCATCTGCTTTTTCTGCAGGGTGAATTCGAGAAAGCGATGCATGAATTTGATCTGGTGAATGATCTGGATGACAAGTACCCATGGTGTTTTTATGGTCGTGGGCTGATCTATTTGTTCCAGCGGGATCGGCGTGCAATTGTCGAATTTCGACGAACATTTGAGATTGAAGGAAATGGCAACGAATGGCGTTACTATGCTTTTGTGATGGCCGTGATTGCTTCGCGCTTGTTTGGTGATCACGAAGCAGAAGGAGAGCTGGTGGATCAGGCTGGGCTTGTGCAGGGGTTTGAGTGGCCGCGAGCTGTCCTGGATTTTCTTTTGGGGCGGCTTACTCAAGAAGCAATTCTGCGGCATGAAAAGAGTGATTATCGATGGGCACAAGCGAATGCATGGCTGGGGTATGTTGAGCTTAACAATGGTGATCTCAAAACTGCGCGGAGTTATTTTGAGACCATGCGGGATGAGGGAGATCGTCGTGATTTACTTTATCAAGTAGCGGTTGAAGAGCTGGCGCGATTGTAGAAATTGGACTCCATTTCGTTGTCGCCAGGAAAAATTCTCATTCGGTCGTGAGTTTGAAATCAACGGTGTTGTGTTGATCGGCTTTAATTTCAGCGGTCAATGCTCCGGGTTTGAAATATCTTTTGGGGATGACTTCTTTGGAGAACTTTCCGTCGTCGCCTTCGGTGGCGGTGGCGATGGAGACGGTGTTGTGGCCGATTTTGGCGCCGGGAAGTGAGCTGGTGTAGTAGAGGGTATAGTTTCCGCTGGAATCGGTTTTTCCGACGGCGGGTCGATTCTGGCCATCGGCGACAAACATGATCGTGGCGTTAGCGAGGGGGTTGTCATCGAGAGTGATGTTCCCTGAGACGGGAGCGATGGTGGGGTCGGTTGGTTTCGAGGAGCATCCGGTCGAGAAGGACAAGCAAACAACAAACAACAAGATGCGTCGAGTCATATTTCACCTGAGAAAAAAGTGACGATTAGGTAGGGATGGAAAGTGACGTGGAAACAACAACAGGAACCCGAATTCGCGGAGAAGCCGGGTTCCTGAAACGTGATTGAAATCGAGAATTAGTACGCGTTGGGCGTATCTGTGTCGGCGTTTGATCGTTTTTTACCTTTGTTTCCACATTGCCCGCCGCCAGTACCCGCTGCGGCATTCCGAAGTATGCTCTAGAATTCCCCGATGACTTGTCCGTCGTTTCGGCCGAAGAGTTTTTCGTAGGTGCTGTCGGCTTCGAGTGTGAGGGGAGCGAAATCGATGTTTTCCGAGAGGAAGCGGACAGACCCATCACCGAGGGCGAATTGTGCTCCCCCTTTGTGGAAACTGGTGATACCGCGTCTGCAAGATGCTTCGTTGGGAAAGTTGATACCGCCGAATCGGTGCATGTTGGCTCCTGAGTTGCCTTCACCGCGGATTGTTGCGGCGAGAACGAAAGCTTGTCCCCAAACGTCGCCGTTTTGAAATGTCAGAGCGCTGGTGTTGTGTTTGACACCAAAGATGATGGCTCCGCGACAGTTGAAAACTCCACCGGCGGGGTCGTTGAGCTGAAGTCCACGTTCGCCGAGCATGGCTGTGTTGCTGAGTCCATCTGTCACGTCGGCAAACCTGACAGCCAGGTTGACGTATAGGGACCCGGCGGTGGGCGCAGCGTCGTGTCCGACAAACATGCCGTTGGCGCGGGCGAAGTTATCAGAATTGGCATCGGGCCCATCGTGGAGGGTGAGGTGTGAGCTGGAGTTGATGCCTACATAGTTGGACGTGGCGGTTGGTCTGGGTGAAGAAGTACCACCGAAGGGGGCAGCGTTGTCGTTGTTAGGTTGTCGTTCGCCGTTAATGACGTCGATAATGTCAGAAGGGCAGCGGAAAACCGGGATTCCAGTTTGTAGTTCAGTCAGTCGCCCACCATTGGCATTGGGGTTTAACATTTGTGCCAGAGTAAATTGACCAACGCCGAGGGCATCGTAAAGGGGGCCTTGCTCAACATAAGGGAGAATAAATGCACCCCAGCTCCAATTGCCGTAGGTTTGTTTCTGGGTTTGCATAATCCAAGCGGGAGGAATGCAGCCGTGGGTGTCATGGTAGTTGTGTATTGCAAGGGCGATTTGTTTAAGATTATTTTTGCAAGTGCTTCTGCGTGCTGCTTCGCGTGCTTGTTGGACGGCTGGGAGAAGGATGGCAACGAGAGTCGCGATAATGGCAATGACAACCAGGAGTTCAATCAGGGTAAATCCGATTCGGGTTGGTTTTTCAGATACTCGTAGAAAATGGGTGTTCATGGACGACGTTGCTCCTGGAAATGCAAGAAAGAATTGCGGAAAGATCGAACAAATAGATGAGAGCTTGGGTTTGGATGTGTTGATCTCTCGTTATTTTAGCGATGGGAGGAGCGAAAATAAAAGAGAATGTTTTGATAAATTTCGTATTCTGAGAAAAAACAGAACGTACAAAATATATAAGGCAAGCCTGTCTAAAGTGGCAAGAAAGTATATTAAAATACTCAGAATGTATCGCTATATGAGGGTTTGCACCATTTCTCTGGCGTGAGTTACCTGAACGTATTGTGTGAAGAGTGGTAAAAGACAAGTCGCGTTGACGAATTATTGATTGTGATAATTTCCGATATCTTTCGGCTTGGATGTGTTTTGTTTCTGGTAGCATATAAACGCATGGGGAGTTAATCGGATTTGAATTTAAGGAGTGTGTTGCAGGCGAATCGAAGTTGGCCGAAGAGCATTTGGGGCAGGGTTTGGGCCGCATTTGAGGAAGTTGATAAGTTCCAGAAACAGTCCGAATTCGATGCAAAACGGCTTTTTGATGCTATTGAGCAGTCGAAAGCAGTGTCGTCGATAATTGACTTTGAATTGGTTCACAGTCGTGAAAAACGCTTGGGAATGGGCGTATTTGATAGTTTGCAGATGAATTCCTGCAGCCCATGCAATTTATCAATAGGCTTTTAGAGGTGTTCGCCGCCGGTGATGGGGAGGATGGAGCCTGTGCAGAAGGGGGTATTGAGCAGGAAGAGGACTGCGTGTGCGATTTGTTGTGGGTCGCCGGTGGTTTTGAGTGGGACCGTTTCAGAGATGCGGGCGTCGAAATCGGCGGGTTTTGGGTCGGGGGGAAGGATTGCGCCCAGTTCGATTCCGTTGACCCTGATCTGAGGGGCGAGGTCGAGGGCGAGGAGTTCAGTCATTGACCAGAGAGCCGATTTGGACAGTGAATAGGACAGATACGCGGGATCAGCCTTGCGAGACCGCCAATCGAGAATGTTGATGATGTTGCCGGAGTGGTGTGGAGGGAGTTGTTTGGCAAAGGCTTGCGACAAAAACAGGGGCGCTTTGAGGTTGATATCAAGATGAGTGTCGAAATCGTGTTCGGTTGTGTCTGCGAGATTAGCGGGGTTGAAGATGGCTGCGGAGTTGACGAGGACATCAACGTGGCCGAAGTGCGTATGTGTGGCTGCAAAGATCTCGGAGGAAGCCGACAAGGGTTTGGACAAGTCTGCCTGGATGAGGGTGCAATTTGCGCCCAGGTCGCGGATTTCCGATTGGGTTTGCAGGGCTTGTTGATGTGATGAGCCGAAGTGCAAAGCGATGTTGTAGCCGGCTTGAGCCAAGGTGAGGGCAATTTGGCGACCAATACGGATCGCACCGCCTGTGACAAGGGCAGTGCGAGTGTTGTTATTATGGGCAATCATGACTGATTTTAGGCGCTCTGAGCAAAAATCAAGAGGGGCTGCGGTCATCAGGGACTGTGGTCTGCTTTGCCAGTGCTGGTGTGAGTCGTGATGAGGTTAATAGTCAAGTTGAAAATAGGGTTGAGGAGGGTAGTAGCCGAGGGGCTGGAAGTAATACGTTTCCTGGGCATTGCAGGGGGTGAAGCATTCATCGCGGATGGGGGGGCGTTGTGTGGCGACAGGTTGAGGAGTGGGTTGTGGCTTGGGGGTAACGCTTGTGGTTGGGGTTGGTTGCGAGACGGGGAGGGTTTTTGGTTTGGGTTGAGCGGGTCGTTTTGGGATTGGGTTAGATTGAACTGGAGATGTGGGTCTGTTGGTGGTCGTGGTTTGGGGCGGTTTTGGATTTGGTTGCTGAGGTTTGGGTTGTTCGCGTGGGGTTTGCGTGGGGGGTGGTGTTTGGGCGGGTGGTTCCTGACGAGGTGCGGGAGCAATTTCAACGACGGCGCTGCGCGTGAGGATGTTTTGGTTGTCTCGTGTGAGGAAGGCTTGAATGGTGGCTGTTTCAGGGAGAACAGCCCGGCATTGGAAGGCGATTTGCTGAGACTGGCCGGGCCCGAGGATATTAATTTGCTGTTGGGATTGTGGGCCCGAATTGGTCCGCAGTGAGTCGGGGAATTTGAGTGTCAAGATGCCGCCTGGGAATGATGTCTTGCCAGAGTTTTTCACTTGAACAGTGCCGGAGACGACTTCGCCGACACGGGTAACGGGGGTGGCGTCGATCCACATGGAAATCTGGTGAGAGGCCACATGAGTGACAGATTCGACCTGTGAGGAGACACGGATGACGGCTTGAGTCAGGAGTGGTCCTGAAAATTTGTTGGTGGGGAAAGAGGCCATGCCGTTACGGATTTCGCCTGTGAGAAGTCGACCGACTTGCCATTCTGCCTCGTCCTGCAAGATGGGTTCTGTCGAGGGTGATTCAAAGGGGGATGGGGAGCGATTGGTGTTTGGCTTCCAAAGTTTTTCATCGACCAGCAATGAGGAGAGGGGTGCGGTTCCGACGTTACGGATGTGGTAGAGGATTTGGGCGTCTTGCGTGGATGAGTGTTCGTTGTTGATGAACTTCTGGAGCTCAATGGCGATCGTGGCTTTCGAGGCGAGGTGGCCTTCGAAGTCGGTCGTGAATGAGGAGTCTGTAAACGAGCTCGAATTGTTGGCGAAGGAGTTTGTGGTGCGGAATTGAAGTCCGGGTTCGTAAACGGGGCCGATGGTCGTCTGCCAGGGGTTCGAGGGTTGGGTTGCACGGTTGATGTGGCGTTTCCAGACATCCTGATTCCAGGAATATCCGGCGGCGATGTGGCGATATGGGGCCTGAAAGTAGCCCTTTTCGCGGACTCGGAGGATGTTGTCGGGGGGTAGTTTGAAGTTGGGCT
>JBGSVC010000225.1:0-2380 GCA_041753175.1 Planctomycetaceae bacterium | reverse complement strand
CAGATCCGCTGAGGACACGGAGGGGGGGGCCGGAATTTGGCTAGAGAGTGAACTCGAGGAGTATCATCGTTTGATAAGGACAAATTCAAGGACAATCCCTGAAGAAACATTTTCAGAATCACCGCAAAGCGTTGCGGGTCGAGCAGAAAGAATCAATATAAAAAACAAGCGGAGAGGGGGGGATTCGAACCCCCGGTCCCTTGCGAGACACAGCATTTCCAGTGCTGCACAATCGGCCGCTCTGCCACCTCTCCGGTTATGTCAGTTCAGTCCAAAGCCTCGTTTGGAAACTGTTTTGACTCGGTGCAATTCTCACTGCACCGATGCGTAAGATAACGTATCGAAGCCAACTGGCAATAGTGGAGAGCGAAGATTTCCTCGCCTCGATCGTCATCCAGCTCGCGAACATCAAACTGGAGTCATTTCTAAAACAGGGCCATCGTCTGGGAATCGACACTCAGATGTTGCAGTTGTGATGATTATCGTGTTAAAACAGGTTGTAACGGTTTTTCGGACTCCGGTTGTAGCTATTGTGTTCGGCCACAAGATGGCTTATTTGCAACTTGATCTGTTTTTTGAGGTCATATTCTTGGAATTAGAGAAGGTTTCCATGACAAACGTATCTGGTACTCAACTCAGATCGATCGTGACACTGAGCCTTTCAGGATTACTGATGATCACTTTGTCTCAACCACTATTTGCACAGGATGCAATGACATACCCCGATTTCCCCAAAGTGGATCAGGTCGATGATTATTTCGGGACCAAGGTCGCCGATCCTTATCGTTGGCTTGAAGACGATGTCCGTGAAGCTCCGCAGGTGGAACAATGGGTTGAGGCGCAAAACAAGGTCACGTTTGGCTATCTGGACCAGATTCCTCAACGAGATAACATTCGTGAAAAGCTGACTGCGTTGTGGAACTACGAAAAGTTTTCGTCCCCATTTAAAGCGGGCACAAAGTATTACTATTTCCGCAATGATGGTCTGCAAAATCAGTCGGTTCTCTACGAAATCGACCAACTCGACTCCGAACCCGTTGTCCTGGTCGACCCCAACACATGGTCTGATGATGGTACGGTGGCTTTGTCGGATATCGTCTTCTCTGATAACGGTCAATACATGGCCTATTCGATTCAGGACGCAGGCTCAGACTGGCGAACCTGGCGGATCATGGAAGTCGAATCTCGCAGAATTCTTGACGACGAACTTAAGTGGATCAAATTCAGTTCTGTCACCTGGACTGCCGACGGTAAAGGCTTTTTTTATGCCCGTTTTGATGAACCACAGGAAGGCGAAGCGTTTCAAAGTCTCAATCTGGGTCAAAAGATCTACTATCACCGCGTCGGTTCTTCACAGTCAGATGATGTCCTTGTTTATCATCGCCCCGATCAACCGGAATGGGGGTACGAACTTCATGTCACCGAGGATGGTCGATACCTGATCATTACCGTTTGGAAAGGGACTGCCGACCGCTATCGTGTCTTCTTTAAAGATCTTGCAGAACCCTTCGGCATGCCTATGGAGTTGATCACGGAATTCGAAAACGAATACTCCTTTATTGGCAATGAAGGTGAGCGATTCTTTTTCAAGACCGATCTTGAGGCACCCAACAAACGCATCATCGCGATCGATATTAAAAAGCCCAACAAAAGTGACTTCATCGAAATTCTGGCAGAAGGTGAAGAGCCAATTTCTGGAGTTGGGCTGGTAGCCAATATGTTTGTTGTCAGTCAACTCAAAGATGCCCGCACACGCATTCGCATGTACGATATGACGGGCCAGTTCATTCGTGAGGTTGACCTTCCCGGCATGGGAACGGCCAGTGGATTTGGCGGAAAACGTGTCGAAACTGAAACCTTCTATTCATTCTCCAATTTCATCACACCACCCAGCATTTATCGATACGACATGCTGACCGGTCAATCGTCATTACTGCGTCGCTCGTCGGTCGATTTCAATGCCGACGACTACGTCCTCACGCAAGTGTTTTATGAAAGCAAAGACGGCACGAAAGTGCCGATGTTCATTTCGCATCACAAAGACATCAAGCCCGATGGCAATCATCCGACATTGCTTTACGCCTACGGCGGTTTCAACATCTCACTGACTCCTACCTTTTCGGTCAGTCGCGCCGGCTGGATGAAAATGGGAGGCGTGTTTGCGCTGGCGAACCTTCGTGGAGGTGGAGAATACGGTGAAGACTGGCACAAGGGGGGGATGATCGAGAAAAAGCAGAATGTGTTTGATGATTTTATCGCCGCCGCCCAGTGGCTCATCGACAACAAATACACCTGTACCGAGAAGCTGGCGCGCCAGGGGGGGAGTAACGGGGGGCTGCTTGTCGGTGCCGTCATGACACAACGCCCCGATCTGTTCGGT
>JBGSVC010000224.1:0-5138 GCA_041753175.1 Planctomycetaceae bacterium | reverse complement strand
GAAGATCCGTTTTCAATGTGACACTCACGTCATCAATCAGACAACACGTTGCTCACCTCTCAAGAGTTCACAGCCCAAGGAAACCGACATGCCCGTCTCACGATCTTCCAAAGCATCAGGAAATGCGCAACGCGCCTTGGGCAGTATTGTGGCCATTGCGGTGTTCGCCATGATCGCAACCAGCTTGTTTTATGCAAATTTCATTGTAAACGTCCCCCGCGGACACATCGCGATCCTCATCAAACGCACTGGCAAAGACATCGCCAACACCGATGAGATCGCCCCCTCAGATCAGCATAAGGGCGTCCAGAAGAAATACCTCACCGAAGGTTGGCAAATGATGATTCCCTACTATTGGGACTGGGAAATCATCCCACAGCAGGAAGTGCCGCAAGGGAAGATCGGGGTCATCATCTCCAAAACAGGGCAGGATCTGGGCTATGGCGAGTATCTGGCCAAAGTTGATCCTTCCAAACCTCAGCTCGAAGAGAAAGTCCTCAGTAAAGGAGTCGTTCCCGGATATCTTCTGCCCGGTCGATATCCCATCAATCCCTATCTGTTTGAACTGGAACTTCACGATCCTTTGATCATTGAAGCCGGCTACCGTGGCGTCATTACCAACCTCAACGGTCCTCTTCTGGAAGACACGAACACCCTCCTTTCGGAAACCGGATATCGTGGCGTTCAAAAGGAAGTCCTCGAACCTCAAACTTATTATTTCAATCCTTACGAAGTCCGAGTCGATCTCATCAACTGCCAGGACGACACCGTTGACCTCTCCGTCAACAAAGACATGGGCTTCCCTTCCAAGGATGGTTTCTGGATCAGACTTGATGGAATCGTCCGTTTCAAGGTCGTTCCCGAAAAAGCCTCGGAAGTCTATGTCATGTTCAATGAAACCGACAATGGTGACATGATTGACGCAGAAATCATCAATAAAATCATCATGCCTCTTTCTCGCAGCTTCTGTCGTGTTGAAGGCTCTAAATTCCTCGGCAAAGATTTTATCTCCAGCGAAAACTCAGACCGCACAGTTTTTCAGGAACGCTTTTACCAGGCCCTGGAAGAAAAATGTAAACCTCTGGGTATCGAAATCACCAGCGTCTCCATCACCAATCTCTATCCACCTGAAAAAATCGCGACACCTGTCCGCGAACGGGAATTAGCCAGACGCAATCAGGTCCAGTATCTTTCCGAAATCTCTCAACAGGAATCAGAACGTAAAAAACGAATTCAAGATGAGATGGGAAATCAGGAAGACTCGCTCGGAAAAACCTATCAGGATATTGTCAAAATCGTCACCGAGGCTAAACAAAAGCAGGACGTCGCGATCACCAAAGCTCAGGAAAAATTTTCCGTCGCACAATACAAACTCAATGCCGCCAAAGATGAAGCAGAAGCCATCACCTCACGTGCCAGAGCGGAAGCAGATGTCGTCCAGTTTCAAAATGAAGCTGAAGCAGCCGGATGGAAGAATTCTGTCGCCGCGTTCAGTGGAAATGGTGATGAATTTGCCCGCTTTGTCCTCTACCAGAAAATGGCCTCCTCTTATCGCAAGATCATGGCCAACACGGCTGATAGCCCCATCATGAAAATCTTTGAATCATTCGAAGCCGACACTTCAAAGAATCAACCACCAACTCCTGCAAACAACAACTAATTTGAATCCCCGGATTCGTTCCCGACTGCTCCTGAATTTTCTCATCCATAACGAGCCGACAGACACGGGTTTGCTTCCAGAAAGATAATCGCCATGAGCCAGGATTCTTACTCCACTCCGACATCGCGTCCGAAATACGCAGCCATCTATGCCCCGACAATCGTTCTGCTTGCGGTTCTGGCGGTCAGCGCCTGGATGATCGTCGAGTGGACCGTCAACTATGTCTATGTCCCGACTGGTCAGAGCCTTTTGTTAACCTACAAAGGTGCGCCGCTCCCATTTCTCCCCGGCTACTTTCTTGAGAATTCCTCACCGGGCGAATTTGCCAAAGTTGATGAACATGGTTCTCCTCTTCAAAAAGGTGTTCTGTCTCAACTTCGCGGACCAGGACGACATTTCTACTCTCCCATCTGGTGGGGACGCGAGTTGATCACTGATGTCGTCATTAAACCCAAAGAAGTCGGAATCGTGACCTCAAAAATCGGATTGCCAGCCCCTCAGGGAACCATCCTCGTTGAAGGAGAACTCGACAACACCCAATACAAAGGAACGCTCCGTAAATCGCTCGGCCCTGGCATCTATCGCGTTAACAACTACGCTTACGACGTTCAGATCGTTTCCACCGAGAGCACCAAAAACGGAAACCAGATCAAATACAGCGGTTGGGTCGAGATTCTCCCAGGCTATGTTGGCGTCGTCACCAATCAGGTCGATAACCCTGACCATCAGATGAGTCGAGGCATTCAGAAAAACACCCTTCCTCCCGGTAACTATCCACTCAATCCCAAAGAACAACAGATTGATGTCGTCAACATCGGCTTTCGCGAAATGTCGATCCAGACAGAACACAAAACCGATAGCCAAGGAAACACCCTTTTCGATGAGTATGGAGAGCCCATCATTTCCAATACGTCTTCGGGGATCTCATTCCCTTCCAAAGATGGCTTCAAAATCAGTATGGATTTCACCGCCATTTGGGGAGTATTTCCAGCCGAAGCAGCTGACGTCATCAGCCAATATGGAAACATCAATGCCATCCGCGATAAGGTCGTCATCCCCAAAGTCGAGAGTATCTGTAGAAACATGGGATCACGCCTGGGAGCCACCGAATTGCTCGTCGGTGATTCTCGACAGGCCTTCCAGCAAAATGTCTCCGAAGAATTCAAAAACGAACTCGACGATATCGATATCACCCTGCTGTATGGGCTTGTCCGCCACATCTACATCCCACAGGAGATCCGAGACCCCATCCAGAAATCTTTCATCGCAGATGAGTTGACCCTCACCAGACAAGAAGAGGAAAAAGCCGCCGCAACGAAAGCCCAACTCCGACGCGCGATTGCCGAAGTCACCACCGGAGTCAAAACTGTCATCGCCGACACCGAACGCCTGATTCAAACAAAAATGGCGGAAGCACAAAAACAGTCTCAGGAAATCAACGCCGAAACAATCCAGAAAGTCGCCGGGATCGATAAGGAAATCGCCAAACTTGAAGCCGAAGCCACGATCACGATCGGTCAAGCGAAAGCCAACGCCCAAAAAATGATTGAAGAAGCCAAAGCTCAGAAATTCAAACTCGCCGTTGAAGCGTTCGGTTCTCCTCAGGCCTATAACAAATGGGTCTTTGCCAACGGACTCCCCGACGATATGCAACTTGACCTCTTCTATGCAGGCGAGGGGACATTCTGGACCGATCTCAAAGGTTTCACCGAAACCATGGTCGGCAAGCAACAAGCCGAAAAGAAATAACTCCTCGATCAATCATCAAGGGGGCGTCAACCCCCTGAGTTGCTGATTCACATCCGTACGAGCGTTCGCCAATTCATACCTTTTAGCTCATCCCCTACAACGTCATGAATAAACTCAATGCAGCCGTAGGCGTATTTCTCTTCATGGGATTGATCGCCTCATTGTGGCTTGAAAAAACACCACTGAAATCCAGTGACCCCTGGTTTCAGCAGGCCGTCCTCGAAAACGAGAACCCAGTCGTGGTCAAGTTCGGTGCCCCCGGATGCGGTCCATGTCGCATGATGGAATCTGCCCTCGAGAGTGTTCGCCATCGGTTTCCCTATGTTGTTTTCATCAGCATCAATATCGATGAAAAACCTGAACTCTTCCATCAGTTCGGCTCAGGCTGTAGCATCCCACAGGCCATCATCTACAAAGACGGAGCCGTCGTCAGCCGTCAAAGAGGCTTTTGCAATCAAGAGGGCTTCTTCAATTGGCTCAGTAACAATCTTTAACAGCCAATTCTCTCAACCTCTTTTCTTAGCACATTGAATCAACCTGAGCGTCTTGCTCTTCATCTTGAATAGTCAGTTGGCTCCGAAACCGCTAAGATCGTCCTGACGACCTGCAAAACCGTGTGTTGAAGTACAATTCAAAGCCCAGCCATCTGCGCCACGGGAGTTATTTGCAGTTCAGGAGTTGATCTTCGATACTCACTATTATTCTCACTTTCATTTTCACCGTTCGGCTCATCGACACCTCATAGAGTTCTCAGCACAGGAAGTGATGCATTGTTATGTTGTGGTTTGTCGCCGCTTGTCTTGTGCCGACATTTTTTTTAAGCCTCACCTTCACTGGCCTGATGAGATGGCTCGCACCCCGATGGGGTTTGATCGATAAACCCGCTGCCAGAAAAGTGCATTCCACCCCCACGGCTCTTGGCGGTGGAGTCGGAATCGTCCTGGGATGCCTGTTGCCACTGATCACCGGAGTCTGCATTATTAACCTGCCCGTTTTGGAAGGTCTCCGTGAAAATCTCCTGGGATCAGAAATGATGCCACATCTGGCGGGCATGCTCTACCGGACTCCCCAAATGCTTATCATTCTCGGTGCGGGTCTGGCGATTGCGATCATGGGATTGCTCGACGATCTCCGGCCAATTCACTGGCGCTGGCGACTGGGGCTTCAATTTATCGTCTCAGTGATTCTCGTCGCCAGCGGTATTCGTGGCACCGTGTTTCAGTCGCAGCCCTGGATCTCCTATCTGATATCTATCCTGTGGTTCATGACGCTCATCAACGCCTTTAACTTTTTAGACAACATGGATGCCCTGACCGGAGGCATCGGCCTGATTTCTTCTCTGATTTTCGCTGCCATCATGCTTCATATGACGGCCGAACCTCGCTGGTTTGTCGCCGGTGTCCTGCTGTGTCTGGCTGGTTCAATTGCTGGCTTTCTGGTTCACAACTGGCCGCCGGCTCGTATTTTTATGGGCGACGCCGGCAGTATGTTTATCGGCTTAATGCTCGGAGCAATGACCATCAGCGGCACGTTCTACGATAGCAGTCAGGCCGGCACGCATGTCATTCTCGCCCCCCTGTGCGTTCTGGCGATCCCACTGTATGACTTAACGACGGTGATCATCATCCGATTGCGTCGCGGCCTGAGTCCGTTTCATCCTGATAAAAACCACTTTTCTCACCGTCTCGTCGAACTGGGGCTTTCTCGAAAATACGCCGTCCTCACGATC
>JBGSVC010000223.1:0-10157 GCA_041753175.1 Planctomycetaceae bacterium | reverse complement strand
TTCCGTCGGAGTCGTCACGACAATCTTGTCGTGTAGCGCCACATATCGACCATCGGGAGTCGCGGTCTTGGCATTAAATGTCTGCAAAACTTCCATGGTCTTTTTGTCACGGAAGCACCATCCGCTCAGGTCATGACCGTTATACAAACTCCGAAAACCCTCTTCGATCTGAAATTCTGTCGGTTCTTTTTCCCAAAATCCCAAGGTCGAAAACAATGGCTTCAGGGCATTCGCCCACATCTGGTAGCCAACGTCATTGGGATGCAGCAGGTCGGGAAACTCTTCCTGACGAGCATCACCTTGTGGATTGGCATAGAGGGTCCACGTATCCAGAACCGTGACGTTGGGTTTGCCGACCATCGCTGCAGCGATCAATGAATTGGTTTTTTTGATGGCCTCGGACGATCGATGTTTTGATTCCGCACTGGGCATTATCAGGCAAACAATCATCGGGGTTTCCGGCTGTGCCTTGCCGATGGCATCGACAATCAACGTGAGATTTCCTGCGACCTGCTCCGGGGCAGCTCCGGTTCCCAGATCATTTGTGCCCATGAGCATCACGACCGCCAAAGGCTCAAGTTGCAAGACATCGCGTTCCAATCGATAAAGCATGCCACGAGTGGTATCACCTGAGATGCCGCGATTGACAAGTTTCAAATCTCCAAAGAGATTTCGAAACTCGTCTCCCCAGCCTTGCGTGATGGAATCTCCCAAAAAGACGATCGAATCCTGCGACTGAGCGGCATTGCCTTCGAAATGTTCCCTGCGAGAATTCCAAGTCTTTTGGAACCAGTCGCTTCGCTGGATCAATCCTTCACCTGGTAGCCCATCGTCCGTCTCGGGAATCCCAAGGTCGTCTGCGACGGCCTGCGCACGCGCAGTCTGTGTGGAAAAAAGACAAGCCACCGAGATGAGCAGCATCGCGATGACGACAGAATGTTGTGAAATTGTTTTATCCATACAATGAGTTTGCCGAAGTTTACATGATTTATCAACTCATACTGATGCGAAATTTTAATGAACTTGCCGGCAACCTGATGCGTCCAGTCCAATTGGCATTCAATCTGCACGTGTGACCTACCAACGTCAATGACATGATGATGGCCAAGTAAAATCATCACAGTTCATTGTTCGACGTCATAATTATTTAGAGAAACCTATGAATTCCAATTTGCTCATTATGAACAGTTCCAGCGGGCGCATGAAAGATAATCCTGACCTGCAAGAGCAACTGACCCGACTGCCAGATACGACGATCTGCAATTTGACCTCTGAAGTCGATCTCAAAGCGGTCATCTCTCAAGCTATCGACCAAGGCCTTAAATGCCTGATTTCTGCAGGAGGAGATGGCACCGTCAATGCGATCGTCAACACACTGATGTCGTTTGATAAAAATGACAGGCCAGTTTTGGGAATATTACCAGTCGGGACAGCCAACGATTTTGCGGGCACGCTCGATATCCCCGATGAGATCGATCTGGCATTGGGGCTCTTTCAGGAGAGTAATCTGCTGGCGGTCGATGTCATCAGTGCGTGTTCAGCGCGGGGGCAACAGTTTTTCGCCAATGTCGCCACCGGAGGCAACAGTGTCAAGGTATCTGAATTGATCACTGATGAACTCAAGTCTCAATGGGGACCGTTTTGCTATGCAAGGGGAGCCATTGAAGTGCTTGCAAATCTGGAAAGTTATAACATCAATTTGAACTACGATAATCAGGTCTCTCAGCAACACTCGACGTGGAGTATCCTGATTGCCAATGGGCAGACCAACGCCGGGCGGTTGAGGGTCGCTCCCAAAGCCTCTCCAATCGATGGACTGATGGATATTATCATTGTCGAAGATGGTTCGTTTTTCGATGCCGCTGAAATCGGTACGGATCTGGTCCTGGGAAATTTTCTTGAGCATCCTCTGGTTCACCACCGTCAGGCCAGGAAGTTGACGTTCCAGTCTCGACCTGTACTGAAATTCTCGCTCGATGGAGAACCGATCGACGATTTGATTGAAACATTCGAGATCATCCCCGGAGCCATTCGAATGTTTGTAGGACCTGAAATGATGAAACTGTTGGACAGCGCGAAACAAGCTCCCCTCCCATCACCATCATCCACCTAGCTCTGCTCAGGTGGCGCTGGTACCTGCTGCTGATCTGCGGGTTGCTCCGCAGTTTCCAAGACCGGTGTCAAAATGATATCCAGCCCAACGAACGTCGTTTCAATCGTCCATTCATGTCGATGCCATTCCACAATCATGCCCTTGGCTTCCAGTCGATCAAGTGCCTGCTCGACAAACAATGGGACTTTGTCTTCAAACTCCTGTAACAAGTCGAGCTTTCGACCGATCAGATTCAGGATTCCACTAAGCGCACCTCCGCCGTTTTTCTCAATCAACTCGCGACCTTCCGGCGATCCGGCATCAGGCCCCGACAACGTCAGTTGAAACGATTTATTGACCTTGCCCACGGTCGCAAAGAGTCCATCGCCCAGGCCAATATAGTCGCGATGTTTCACCTGTACGGTTCCCTTCCAGACGCGCGCTCCTTTATAAACTCGGTCGAGGTCAGTTTCTAAAAAGTCTTCCTTGAGCGCCAGATTGATCGCCTGGGTCATGTTCTGCAATGCCTCCCGCAACTTGACGACCTTGGGCGAGACACACAAATGCAGATCCTTCATCCCCCCTGCTCGTCTGGCGGTTACGGAGTCAACTCCGGCAGACGCCGTAACTCCCAACATCAACTCTTCGTTATCGACAGGTTTTTGGCCGGGCATAGGATTCTCTATCATCTGATGAGGGACGAGGATTTGCAGAGTTCGAGGGAACATGGATGGGATCTCGTACAACGACTAAGGTTTTCATCCCAACTGCCAAAGTACTATAAACGCCCCTGATCAGAAAAACGATCATTCAATTCCAGATGACCTGAAAAAACTTCTGAATTTGATCAGCAGCGTTTTATTGAAGAGAAAAAGCACCTCCCCAATCAGGCCATCCTGCCAGAAATACTCCGGTTTTGAAACACTTCACCCCGAACGCGTTCTCTGGACGTTTTGTCAGTAAACCGATAAGATTTCTACTCACGCGCCAGTAGCTCAGTTGGATAGAGCAACGGATTTCTAATCCGTCGGTCGGGGGTTCGAATCCCTCCTGGCGTAATTTTTCATCTTACGATCACGCACGTCGATGAATACCAATCACGCCACTTTCTTATCAGGTTGTTACGGGACATACTTTTCGATCGGGGCTGGTCGTCCAAAATAGTAGCCTTGTGCCAACTCGAAGCCGAGTTGCTGGCAGACGCGGGCTTCGTCTGCTGTCTCGATCCCCTCTGCCAACGTCACGGTGTTGAGTTGCTTGGAGACTTGCACCAGCGATTCAATCAGATTTAACCGACCTGCTGTTGCTTTATCAATTTCACGAATGAGTTTGATATCGAATTTCAGATAGTCGGGCGGAAACTCGGCCAGTTCATCCAGTCGTGCCTGACCAGCTCCAAAATCATCATAAGCGATCTTCATCTCAAGGGCACGGATTTGATCGAACAAGCGTAGCATGACATCTCGCTGAGCCACGGCCGCTTCATGAAACTCGATCGTGATATTAATCTGAGGGGCGAGTTCGCGAAGCTCGCTCAGCGAAGCCAGCAATCGTGGTTCATTAATCTCTTTGGGATGCGTATTCAAAAATAAATGGCCCGGACGAGCCATCGTCATCGCGCTGATCGTCCCTTCTCGACGAAGCACTTCACTAAGTCGGTTTTCCAGATCGAGCTTGGCTGCAGTGGTGAACATCACTCCCGGATTTTGCAATCCGTCCAGAGTACTTCGTGCCAGCATTTCATAACCATAACGCTCTCCATCCTGCATGTTGACAATCGGCTGAAAGAATGGCGTCAATCCCTGGCCGTTGATGAGTTTATCGAACTGCAGCAACGCCATCGCTCAGGGAAAAGCCCCCTCTTCCAGTGTCCCGCCATGAACGACTTCCTGACGGAACTTAACGCGAAAAACGCAGTTTGCAAACTGAATGATATCTTCGGCGGCAATTTCGATTTCTTCGACTCGATGACCGTTAACGAATGTCCCATTTCGGCTTCCCAGATCGCGGAGCACAAGTCGATCCCCATGTGCGGTGATCTCAGCATGTCGAGACGAGACAGCTCCCGATGGAAGGCATAGATTGGATTCTGTTGCTCGACCAATCGACAAAGGGAGTCGGTCAAGATTAATTCGTCGTGGCTGCTGTTGGTCGCCTCGGCATTCCACCAGTTGCATCACGCCCACTGCTGTGGGGTTATGTAAGGTACTAATCATCGGAACTCTTTCTGAAGCCAGGATTCGGAGCGAATGTAAAACTTTGAATGTATAAAGTGTTGCTATCGGAAACCGGAAGATTGCCCAGATCGCCGGACAACTGTTGGCCTGCCAGCCATTCACTGACCAACGGGTCAACGCAGACGGCTTCCGTCAGCAGGATGCCTTGAGAATGTTGTGGAAGGTGCGAGGTGATACGGGCTGTTGACCCAAAATAATCCAATCGATTATTGACCGTGGTTACAATCACCGGACCACTATGCACTCCGATTGCTGGTTGTAAAACTGCAAACTCTGTTTCCGTCTTCAAGCAGTTCACAAGATCAAATGCCCCACGTACTGCAGACAACGGATTTTTGAAGACCGCCAGGAATCCTTCGCCTTGATATTTGACAATCGACCCATTGCGTAAGCGGATTGCTTCTTCGGCGACATTGAATGCCTTTTGGATCAGACGATAAGACTGGACATCACCCAATGTCTGATAGACCTGTTCGATTTCTGAGAATTGAAACGCCAGCAGCGACAACTGCTCTGTGCAGACGAGTTGTTCTGGGCTAAAGACCTGATCAGGAAAGAGTTCGCGAAAACAGGCAAACGCTGATACCTGATCGGCTGTCATGACATCCTCTCGGGAGATCGTGCGCTCGAGTCGGATGATGCGGTCGCATTCCATCTCGTTACCAATGCGGATCGTTTGATGACCTGCGCCTAGAATTGGCACTCGCCCACTATCCCCTTGAGGATGAAAATCAATTTCACAATGCGATGGGCCAAAACCCGATTTCACCTGAATCGTGACGGCATAAGGCAGGTGCTGACCACGCAATAAATATTCACCCGGAGTCAGTTGAACTTCCAGTTCGACGTACTCAGAAGGTTTCAATCGTACCTGTGAAACAACATGCGGCGAATGTGCTGGACCACCAATGCAAAACCTCCCAACCTGTGTTTCTCTCAGATCGGCATCGACGGCAAATACCAGTTCAACTGCTTTGGCAAAGTCAGAATCAAAATCGTAATGACAGGCTTCACAATGGGTATGGCTCTTGAGGTCTCGCAGAGTGGCAATGGTGTCGGCAGCCACTCGGCATGTGGGACACAGAATATCCCATTGCAGCGTCAATAAGCCATCAAAGGCAGCATATAGACACAGTTCGAGTGACTCTTCGGGGCTGCAATTGAGTTGCTCTGCCAAAACCACGGGCCGAATCTTGACAAGTTCCTGAGGAGCACTGGTTCCCAGAAAATATCCAAACTGGCTGACCAATTCGCCTGAAACCGGACGAGTGAACAGTTTGTTGAGCCTTTCTTCCAATCGTCTGGCTTGACCTCGCTGCAATCGGGCTGGCTCTTCGAAGGCATCTGATGGTCTTTGATTTGTCCGCTGTTTACAGATCGTTTGGTCAATCCGCCGATAAACCTGATCGAGTTTCTTGTACGATTTGACATTGACTTCAAAGTGTGCCAGCCATTTGCCCAGACGCCCGCTGGGATTGATTTTGACGCGATGATGCAACCGCGTGCCACCACCGGGCAACGCTTCAAACTCAATCACACTGCTGAACCAGCGAAACGGACCCCGATCAAAGACACGCAGCACACTCATTCGTCTGGCTTCCACCAATTCAAACGGATGTTCCTCCCAGCGAATTGTCATCCCTGCCATTTTGAATTGCCCAAAACGACGTGTTCCCTGTTCAGGATCATAAACCGTTTCATAGTCGACCGCAGGAATACCGACGGCGCGGTTGAAACGTTCTGTGTTGGAGACAAATGGCCAGAGTTCTTCCGCAGATGCGGACAGGTCCCATTGAAAATGTGCTTCAAAGAGTTGACGCGTATCCCCTTCTGGAAGCTGTGGATGAATGGCGATTGTCGAAACATCGCCATTTTGCATGCGTTCCAGGTCACGCAAAAAGTGTTCAGCGTTGACAAAACGATCTTCGGGTCGTTTCGCCAAGGCTTTAAGCACCAGCTTTTCCAACTCGGTCGAAATGCGAGGATTGAGCTGACTGGGACGTGGAGGTTCATCAAAGCAATGCATCGATGCCAGCCGCATCGGATCGTTTGACTGAAAAGGCAACCTGCCGGTCAGAATTTCAAAGAGTGTCACACCCATGGCATAGATGTCGCTTTGTGGCGTGATCTCTCCTGTCCCTTTGAACTGCTCAGGCGACATATAATAAGGTGTGCCAATCAAAGCCGCTGCTCCGGTCATCGCCATTGATTCGCTTTGATCAATAAAGCGTGCGATTCCAAAATCCGATAACTTCGCACAATAAGGATGAGGCAGCCCACCATTGAGTTTGAGATCAATTCTTTTATCGAGCTCAATCAGAATATTTTCAGGTTTAATATCTCGATGCACGATTCCGGCGTTGTGGGCATCGATGAGGGCCAGCGCGACTGCACTGATGATGGAGAGTGCCTCGCGCTCGTGAAGTGTCCCCAGTTTCTCCACGACGTTTCGCAGATCCATGCCATCGACAAACTCAAGCACCAGATAGTTGACACCCTCCTGCTCGTTGACCTCGATGAAATTGGTCATGTGCGGGTTATTCAGCGCCGCCAGCAAACGTGCTTCTTTTTGAAACCGTCGCACAGCGTTTGTGCTGTAACTGGCGCGCTCGTTGAGTGTCTTGATGGCGACAAGTCGGCCTGTCCCCAGATCCCGACCCTGGTAAACAGCACCCATTCCCCCTTCGCCTAACTTGCACATGATCTCATAGCGACCGAGTTGATCCCCTGCCAGAAACTCCGTTTTGATCCGTTTGCGTTCCTGGGCTTGCTCGCCTGACTCGTCGATACTCCCGATGAAAGTCGGACTCAGGGTCGAGGCGGCGTCGATGTCATAGGTACATTTTGGTTGGTCAACATTCTGGGTGATATCGATTCCAGCCGGAACCAAGTCGATGTCCAGAGTTCCGCAGGTGACCGGAGTGGCGACATTATATGTCGCTGATCGCCATGTTTCCTGAGATCTCAGATGACTGACAAAGAGTTGCTGCAGACGTTGCGTTGATGATTCAAATTCAAAGATCAATGGACGATCAAATCGCTCGCACGATAACGCCCGTTCGCAAAGTTCCTGTAATCCTGAGTGGATCCAATACATGCCGCTTTGACTATGACCATTATCCTCACCCCTCGACCAGATTGATTTAATAATCTGGGCCAGACTGTAGACATCGCTACTCTGATCGCAGGCAAAATCTTCGGTCACTTCCGGTGCACGCAGATCTTGGCTGGCAATCGTCTCCTCGGTTATTCCAAACTCGAGGCCCAGATAGTCTGTCGAGACGATCGTGTGATGATCAACGAGCAATTGGGATGGGCAGAAATGACCATGAGTCAGTCCCAGACGTTGGCCATCAGCCAGGCAACGCACCAGATTGGTCGTCATCTGCACGAGTTCATGGTCTGCGATCTGCGGACGCTCTATGAGCCAGCGATCGAGTGTTTTTTCGGGCCATGACTGATAGACCACAAACAACTCGCCGCGAGATGATTCGTCTCGATTCAGATGAGCATCCAGAATCGGAATGATTCCTGATTTGGGAAACATCTGCAAGACGCGCAATCGACTGTGACATTCTTCAAGCTTCGATGGGGGCAGGCTGCGTCTTATTTTTCCATAGACAATTTTTTGGCCTGAGTGATTGTCAATCCCGTCGTAGGCGATTCCATCGCGCCCGACTGCCCTCTGTCGTGTCACTCGATAACGACTGGCATGTCCTTCAATCAACGCAGCCGAGTCTACCGAAGGCGACAAGACAGCCTCTTCCACTCTCGTGGAAAGACCTCGAGCATGACTGTCTTCTAGAATTTCAAGAGTGTTTGCAGGCATGAGACACATCGATCAATAGAATCAGGCAAAGGATGACAGAGATAACGAGCTATCCCTTCAATAAACCTGTCTTCTAATCCCGTTCGTGCGCTAAGCAAGCCGCTGAATTGTGGATATTACCCTTCAATCTGTGTCAACAAATTCCAATCCTGACGATTATGTGGCTTCAAAACCATTTCTACCATGGGCAACGCCTTGTTCCTGCAAGGCGAGCTCCGACATCAAACGCCTCAATGGAAAGAAGCAAAACTGTCTGTCCTACCTCAACATAATCCACGTCGATAAAGGTCACTGCATTTATCGTGAGAGAAGATCAATCGACATCTGCGTCGTCGAAGCCATCGGCAAATAAGGAGCAAAGCGTTTCCGTCGATTCTGATAGCCTCCTCCCCAGGGATACCATTGGATTCCCAGGAAGGCATCCACCGTCCCTGTATCGGGAGGCATGATCAGATTCGTCTCCCCATATAAAACAAAATGATCATTGAGTGGCATGAGCACATCGGCTCCCACCAGAATGGCATCTTCCTTATCAGGCGAAAACCCGGTCACAGCGTTTGACTCTCCGTGACCTTCCGCCAGACCAAGCCAGAACGTGGTTTGTGCGGAACTCTCCCAGTAATGGCGCCAAAAGATATTTCCCTGATTAATGGCGTCGAAGTGTACTTGAGTGGCTCCGAAACTCCCCACATCACTCGCTCCCGAGAGCGCCACGCTGACGCCGACTTCGTTTGCATCGTTGATCAAGTAAGAACTTCTCAAGCGCCACTGACTCAAACGAAAACGATCAAAGGAGTTTTCATAAAGATGGTCATACACCACCCCCCAACTCCACCCGCTTTCCAACCGTTGAAACAGACCCAATGTTGTATAACTTTGCGTTCGGTCAGTGCTCTCTCCCAGAAGTTCATACACCCGCACAGCATTTGTCGTTCGCACCAGCGAGGTGCCTATCTGCATCCCCACACCATACTCTGGCAAAATGGCTGTTCCCCAATTGACGTGAAACTGCCCGCCGAAATTTGCGTTGACTCCAAAGTCCTGAGGTTGCTTTGAACCGTCCAGACCTGTGAAAAACGTAAGATTCTCAAACAGCCCGGGAGTTTCACAACCTTGTGTGCAATCGGATGGATGAGCTCCAAAGTCCGGCACACAACTCTCGATATTAAATACGCCCAACTCCTGTCGGTCTTCGCAGCACTTCTCACCTGAGACTGGCAGACAATAGTTGTCCTGCAACCCTGGTTCAAGAAAAGCGGTCTGGTCCATGAGGTCATGCACTGACTCACTCCCGCAGGCGACGACCGAAAAATCAATCAGCAACATCCCCTCGAAAACGAGGAAACCCATCAGTGTCAGGACTGTTTGAATCCGCATCTGTGACATTCTCAAACTCGAACGCAGCGAAATTGGAAACGCCGGATTATTCGTCACAATCCTGAGAACGCTCGTTACCGTTATCGTCAGAAGATCCCTCATTTCTTCGCGCGATACAGGTTAGCTATCTAATAAATAGCCGGTGTGCCATAGGACATCTGGTTTATCTCTCCCAGATTAACATCATTTCAGCATCCTGTGCTTCCCGTCACCCCATGTGTCACCATGCTGCTCATCAATTTCCTCCTGTATTCGCCTTCGACAATTCAGTATGGTGAATTCGAGACAGTCATTGACCATCGATGCCCTCTTTAGTTGAACTCAAATCTCTCCACAGACTCCGCGATAGGAAAGCAGCGCCTGCCATGCTCCTGGGATACAATACCAACGGCTTTGCCCATCACCACTGGCGTGATGCCCTGGCGATCTTACACGAACTCGGTTATCGCTCGGTCGCGATCACGCTCGATCTCCTGGCGTTCTCCGACTACGACATCACCATCGTGCGCGAGATCACCCACCCGATCCGCCACCAGCTCATCGCCCGGGCGCCGCTCGAGCTGGGCCGCATCACCAAGGTCCTCAGCCACCCGCACGCCTACGGCCAGTGCCGGACGTTCCT
>JBGSVC010000222.1:0-2141 GCA_041753175.1 Planctomycetaceae bacterium | reverse complement strand
CGGCGAATAGCGGCATCAAGTGCAGATAGGTCAATCCGAGATCTTTGAAATAGCTGATGTGATCTCGCAGCTTCCCGAGATTTTCGCTGAATAAATCCACATAGAGCGCACCCCCAACCAGATTTTCCGACAGATACCAGTTGCTGTTGAGAATCCGCTCCTGATCGAGTTCTCGCATCGGAGTCGGACGCGAGACCCAACTCAGTGCCGCAGCCGAGAGGATCTGTTCGAGGTGGAAGAAAAAGTCATAACGCTGACCATACAACCGAAATAATAATTCAAAAAGTCGTGGCCACTGTTCGCGCAATCGCTTTTCGAAAGACTGAACCAGTCCCACATCAAGTCCGGTCTGTTGCCAGACAAGATCCAGTCGTGGCTGTAGTCTCTGGAGAGTCAGCTCAGCTTCAAATTCGAGATCCATCGATCACACTATCCGGATGTTCGGAGATGGGTTTATTCAATGCTGTCGTTAGGAATCTGGATGTGATTGAGAAACTGGTAGTATTCGATCCCTTCCAGAATACCACGCGCATGAGAGGCAGAGGCAAAGTAAACGCGCGGATAGCGTTTGAGTTTGTCAAGTTCACGTGAATGATTGGCCACAACCACTCCCAGAGTTCGTCCTTTGAGCATGCCCTCATCGTTGCCAGAATCTCCCGCGACGAGCACCTGCTCGGGCGCAAACCCCCATTTGTACAAGGCATGTCGAATCGAATAATCACTACCGCCGCGTACTGGCAGAATATCGAGAAACTGCCCTAAAGAAAAAATCATGCGCGTTTGCAGCTTTGCATTTCGCAAGAGTTTCTTTATGGCATTGATGTTGGGAATGGTTTCCGAATTGACTTCATAACTGATTTTATAACGCGCCTGATCCTGTTGATCCTGCAATGTCAGACCTGGCACATCTGCGAGCAGCTCCCGGATGTCATCGGGCTTCCACAAATAATCAATCTGTGCCTGCCACGTCCGGTCTGGCTCGAGGCCTTTTCCATAATAAAGTTCTGTTCCGCAACTGGTATCCATCAAATCTGGTCGTGGCAAATTCAATTCTTCGACCATCCTCATGGCATCATCAAGTCGACGCCCCGTCGCGATTCCAAACCCGACATGATGATTGTCATTGAGCATTTGACAAAACTCACCGAGCGCCTCTGGATCTCCGGTCAGCGTGTTATCCAGATCGGTGATGATCAGACGATCAAACTCTGAGATCCGACGCTTGCGCGATGTATTGATCAGCGCCGGCGGAGCATGACTGTCAATAATTTCTTTGACATCCCGCAGATAGCGATCCACATGCTGCTTCCAGGAATAATGCTTATGGACACCCTCTAATCCCTGTTTGGCCCACTGTTGATACTGGCTGGTGTCACTTAAGACGCGCAGTAATGCATGTTCGATCTCTTTTTGATCTAAAGGGTCGATGAGCAGCCCGTTATTGCAGTTGGCAACAATGTCTCGCGGTCCCCCATCATTGGTGGCGACAATTGGCACGCCACTGGCAGCCGCTTCCAACAAAGTCAAACCAAACGGCTCTGTCAACGCCGGGTTGATAAAGACTCCCCCCTTGGCAGCCGTCAATCGATACAGTTCTGGAATATCACCGGGTTCATGACGCTTGGGATAAGCGATCTTCCCATAGAGATCGTAGTTATCGATCAGGCTCAGAATGTTATTGAGCAACCTCTGCTGACTTGAAGAGAGTTCGAAGGCATGATTGCGAATCCCCATCAACAGCACTAGATTGGCTTTTTCCTGAAGCTCAGGACTCTCCCCAAACACCTTCACCAACATTTCCAGATTTTTGCGCTCATCCAGTCGCGCCAAAGTCAAAATGATGGGTTTTTCAGGATGGGTCAGAAATCGCTTGAGTTCATTGTGATAAGCTGGCGGCTGGTCTTCGGGGATCGGTTCACGAAACAACGAGAGATCGACACCGGGAGGGATCACCTCCATGCGCTCGGGGACATAATGATTGTAAATCTCGTATTGTTTTTGTACTTCCTGACTGGTACTGGCCACGACCATCGACGCCGTCTCCAATGCCATCTCTTCGGCTTCGATCCTCGACTTCAACCGATAATGTTTGTCGATGCGTGTCAGATCGCTCCCATTTTCGATCAGCCGTTGGCGCTTCA
>JBGSVC010000221.1:0-3211 GCA_041753175.1 Planctomycetaceae bacterium | reverse complement strand
ACGGAACTTCTGTTGGCGTTTTTTTATGTTGACCTGATAAAATGATGTGGTGAACGTGTTGTATTTGGCTGGTTGAAATTTTCAAATTAAACTTTACCTGCTCAAAAAGATCTTGATGAATTCTGAATTGAACAACTCTGACGAGCATCGATTCATCAAAGGTGGAAATGGGGGTTTGGTGTTACGCCCAAAATATCTTCGAGACATTTGTAGAAAAATGAACATGCCATCTCGTCTGAGCGATCTGTTGCGCAGTCTATCGATAGTTGTCTTGCTGCTTTGTGTGGGATGCCAGAAGGAAGACCAACCCCGAGGAGGCATGCCCACTCCCGAGGTTGTAACATCACAACCACTCAAGAGCATGATTGTCGAATGGGATGAGTATGTTGGTCGACTGGAAGCGGTGGATTTTGTCGAGATTCGAGCCCGCGTGAGTGGTTACCTGAAATCGACGAATTTCGATGAAGGCGAACTGGTGAAAGCAGGTGATCTGACGGTCGCTCAGGCACAACGGAATGCCTCCAAGGCACGCTACGATCTGGCTGAAAGCGACCTGGAACGTGCCCGCGGTTTGCGTGATAAAAACGTGATTACAGCGGAAGAATTTGAGAATCGAAGTGCAGGTTTGCTGGAAGCTCAGGCGAACCTGCAAGCCTTTGAAGCGGAAGTCGGTTCTGCAGAAGCAGCAATCAAGACCGCAGAGGCTGATATCGTCGTCGCGCAGGCGAGCCTGGAGAGTGCAGAACTGGAACTTTCTTACACACGCATCGTCGCCCCCATTTCTGGGAGAATCAGTCAACGGTATGTGACCGTCGGCAACCTGATCAATGGCGGCAGCAGTCAGTCGACACTATTGACGACGATCGTGTCGCTGAACCCTATTTATTGCACATTCTTTGCCGACGAAAGTGAGTATCTTAAATATGCCCGTCTCGATCGGGAGGGGAAACGACGCAGTTCTCGTGACTATCGCAATCCTGTGTTTGTTGCCCTGTCTGATGAAGATGAGTTTACACATGAAGGCCACATGGATTTTGTCGATAACCGACTCGATCAGAATACTGGCACGATGCTGGGTCGAGCGATTTTGAACAACGAGGATCAGTTTTTGACCCCCGGTTTGTTTGTCAGACTCCGGCTACCTGGCAGTGGGCGATATGAAGCGATCATGCTACCCGATCGTGCCATCAATACCGATCAGGCACAGAAGTTTGTCTACACCGTCAACGGTGATAAAACCGTTGGCAAAAAGCCAGTAAAACTTGGGCCACTCAGTCATGGATTGCGGATCATCCGGGAAGGACTCGACGGCAGCGAAGAGGTGATCGTCAGCGGTGTCACGAAGGTGCGTCCCGGGATGTCGGTGACAACGAAATCCGAGTTGATCACGTTGGGTGACAATGACGGATTGCCTGACAATTTTGAAGTGGTCCCAAAAGAAAAATGGCTGCTTCCTGCCGATCAGATCCAAACAGAATTGGAAGTCGAAAGCCCTGATCCAGTGCCATCAGAAACGTCTCCTGCAGAAATAGTAGATCCTGAATCAAGCTCCACAGAAACATCTTCGCTGGACTCTCCGGGTCCTGTTTCCGAACCAGAACAGTGAATAACTTTGCTGTCACAGATCACTCGATCTGCGAACACTGATCGCCGAGTCATGATTCGAAGTATTTTCATCTTGTAGCAAAGAGACTCGATGCAGATTGCACATTTTTTTATTGAACGTCCGATCTTTGCGACTGTGTTGTCGCTGGTGATTGTGATTATGGGATCGTTGGCCTATCTGTCGTTGCCAGCTTCCCAGTATCCCGATGTGGTCCCACCGACGATCGTTGTGACGGCCAGTTACCCTGGCGCGCCTCCGGAAATTATCGCCCAGACCGTCGCCACTCCGATCGAGCAGGAAGTCAACGGCGTCGAAGATATGCTTTATATGTCTTCGCAGGCGACATCTGATGGCACAATGACATTAACGATCACGTTCAAAATCGGAACGGATCTGGATAATGCCCAGGTGCTGGTTCAAAACCGCGTCGCGACTGCAGAGCCACGTTTGCCTGAAGAAGTCAGGCGCTTGGGAGTGACAACAGTCAAGGCGTCGCCAGATTTGCTGATGGTCATCAATCTACTCTCTCCAGACGGCCGGTTTGATCCGCTGTATCTGGGGAATTATGCCCTTATTCAGCTTAAAGATGAACTGGCCCGCGTGGAAGGTGTAGGGTCGATCAATCTGTTTGGGCTGCGAGAATACAGCATGCGGATCTGGATCGATCCAGATAAACTGGCACATCTTTCTTTGACTACACAGGATCTGGTTGCGGCATTGCAACAACAAAATATTCAGGTGGCTTCCGGTGTCATCGGCCAGCCACCCGTTCCTGCAGGTAGCGACTTTCAGTTGACCGTCAATACACTCGGACGTCTGACAAGCGCAGAGGAGTTTGCCGAGATCATCGTCAAACGGGGACAGGATGGACGTCTGGTGCAGGTCAAAGATGTTGCGCGAATTGAACTAGGCGCACGTGACTACACGTTGTCTTCCTTCCTGGACGACTCACCAGCTCTGGGGATCGCGGTGGCACAACTTCCGGGCTCAAATGCGCTGGCAACGGCTGAGCGGATCAAAGACACGATCGAGCGACTTTCCAGGAATTTTCCGGAAGGTCTGGAATATGCGATTGTGTACAACCCGACGGTTTTTGTGGAAGAGTCAATCAATTCTGTGATTCACACTCTTTTTGAAGCTATCGTGCTAGTGGTGATAGTCGTCTTGATCTTCCTGCAAAACTGGCGTGCGACCATTATCCCGTTGCTCGCAATCCCGATATCGCTGATTGGTACGTTTGCCTTTATGGCGTTGTTCGGATTTTCATTGAATATGCTCTCGCTGTTTGGGCTGGTGCTGGCGATTGGAATTGTGGTCGACGATGCCATCGTTGTGGTTGAAAATGTGGAACGCCATATCCACCTGGGACTCTCCCCCAAAGCGGCTGGCAGCGACAGAAAGCATGCCGTTCAGGATCCAACCTAAGCCCGCCCCGATCAATATGCCGACTATCCCTCCGAGGAATCCGACGATGACCGCCTCGGCGATGAATAGTGTGACGATATCGCGTGACGAGGCACCGATCGTACGCATGACGCCAATCTCCGCCGTCCTCTCCAGCAAGGTCACTGTCATGGTATTGAACATGCCGATCGCGGAGACGAC
>JBGSVC010000220.1:0-4345 GCA_041753175.1 Planctomycetaceae bacterium | reverse complement strand
CCCTACCATGTCAAGGTAGTACTCTAACCAACTGAGCTATACGTCCGGGGTGGTTGGGGGGTGGGAGTGAGGGACACTTGTGGGGTGTCTGTTCACTCTTAACTCCTCATTTGGGAAACATACCGCATGGATGACGGGCGGTCAAGTGTTTTGGGGAGATGTCTGGTCAATTGAAGGGGGGTGGTTCCTGGAATGCGGGTTTGGGGGATGAGGGTCTGCTTGTGTGTTGTATGGAGACACCTCTAGTGACATTGGTTCGGAAGAACATGAGGATTCCTGCCGTTTTTCTTCGGCTGCAGAAGCGCGAACGTATAAAGGAGTGAGACTGAATGGTGAAATCGGGAGCATGGTTGAGGATGGCTGCTCCCAATAGGCAATCAGCGAGGAGGCCAGGGGGGGCAGGGGGTTTAATGGGATCTGTTGATGTTGAGGAACTTGATGAGTGATCTTAGAAAGGCCTGGGCCAGTCAGGAGGTCGTTTTCTGACAGCGAATCGAGAAGTTGACCGGGGGATTCCATGTGGACATCGTAGAGGGGAGTCGGGAACGGGGATTGTGACGGGAATTGTGTTTGTGACGTCAAAAAGCGTTGGACAAAGAGCTTTCCCCGGAAGGCGTCGGCGATGACGATCATTTTTCCGGCGGGCGGATTGGTGATTGATGATGAAAGAATCGTCAAGGTATGAAAAGCGATCAGGGGAAAAGTGGGGACGGCGAAGAGGGGAATGTTCAGGGCATATGCCAAGGTTTTAGCAGTGGTGATGCCGATGCGTAGTCCGGTGAAGCTGCCGGGGCCGTGGCTGACAGCGATGGCATGTAGATTTTGTGTTGAAAGATGATGATCTGCCAAGAGATCTCGGATCATGACGATCAGATGTTGAGATCGGGGAGGAGCGTCTGTCTTTTCAGTTGTGACGACAAGGCGAGCGTCGGAGAGACGGAGGATTAGTGAACTGGGAAGCTGTGAGGTTTCGATTCCCAGCAGAACGCTTGACGTTGAGAGTGAATTTGAGGTCATGGAGAAATCATAGCAGTCGCTAAGAGATGGGGAAACGGACACGAAGGCTTCAGAGGGTGAGAGCTTCCGTCAGGGGGAAACGTTTTTGTTGTTGACTCACCCAGAGAGAGATAATGGTCGAAACATCAGAAATTTTGAAGAGTGGTGTTATCGCGGTTGCTGGCAGAGGGAAAGATTTGTTAAGTTTGAAGAGGACTGGTTCGTAACGATCTCGATCAAGAGAGAAATGTGAGTGGAAGAGGCCTTGGGCGTCACATGAAATGATGTGCGGGCCAGTAAAATGCGTGTGTTCGACTCATAGCGCCTGGTGCATTGCAAAGAACGGAAACTAGAGTCTCGTGGCGATCCTTCTGATACGAGAGCGGCGTTCGCTGATCAAGTTTGTCAATAAGCTGGATTGGAAGCTGTCGGGGAAGTGGTTTTTTTTGTCGTCGCTGATTGGAGTGGTGGCGGGCCTTGGGGCGGCATTGTTTCAGGTCAGTTCACAGGCGATTGCCCATTATACGATCAGCAACTATGCGGGTTATCATCCTGCTGAGCCTGCAGGGGAGTATTCGCCGTTTGAGCATGGAACTACGGTGTTTAATGAATGGATTTTTCTGGGGCTGATTACAGGTGGCGGTTTGGTTTCGGGTTTGTTGGTTTACTATTTTGCTCCGGAGGCTGCGGGGCATGGGACCGATGCTGCGATTGATGCGTATCACAATAAAAAGGGGATGGTGAAGTGGCGAACGCCGATTGTAAAGACGATTACGTCGGCGAACACGATCGGTACGGGGGGATCTGGCGGGCGCGAGGGGCCGATTGCACAAATTGGATCGGGGTTCGGATCGTGCTTGGCGCAATGGTTACATTTGCCATCGCGTGATCGTCGGATCATGCTGGCAGCGGGGATGGCGGCGGGGATTGGTGCAATTTTTCGTGCTCCGCTGGCGGGTGCGTTGTTTGCTGCAGAGATCATGTACCGTGATGCGGATCTGGAATCGGAAGTGATTGTGCCGGCGGCGATGTCGTCGATTATTGGTTATAGTGTGTATTGTTTGACGTTGCCGGAGCATTATCGATTTACGCCGCTGTTTGGGCATGAGTTGCAGTTTGGGATTGCGACGCCGATCGAGTTGATCCCATATACGATCCTGGCGTTTGTGTTGTCGGTGTTTGCTTTTTTGTACATCAAGATCTTCTACGGAGTGCATGACTACTTCGATAAAATCACGTGGCTTCATCGTGGATTGCGGCCGATGCTGGGGGCATTTCTGGCGGGTGTGATCGGGATATGTCTGTATTATGCCTGGGATAAGAATCCGTATTTGCTGGCGGTGTTTTCAACGGGATACGGAACGTTGCAGGCGTCGTTTCATGAGCATTCGAATCCGGGAGTGCTGGTGTTGTTGACGGTGGCGTTTTTCAAGATTCTGACGACGTCGTTTACGATCGGGTCAGGAGGATCGGGTGGTGTGTTTGGGCCCTCGATGGTGATTGGTGGTTGCGTGGGGGCGGCGACGGGGACTTATCTGGACAAGCTGTTTCCGGTGGACTGGATTCGGACGCCGGGGTCGTTTGCGATCGTGGGGATGGCGGGATTTTTTGCCGGTTGTGCCCATGCACCGATTTCCACGATCATCATGGTTTCGGAGATGACGGGAGATTATAAGCTGCTGTTGCCGACGATGTGGGTTTCGACGTTGTGCTTTTTGTTTATGCGTCCCTGGTCATTGTATCGCAAGCAGTTGCCATCGCCTTTGGAATCACCGGCTCATAAGGGTGATTTTATTATTGATATCCTGGAGGGGATCAAAGTCGAGGAGGTCTATAACAAGGAGCGGAAGTTGACGTTGATTCATGAATCGATGTCGCTGGAAGATATCGTGCATGAGATTGCGTTGAGCCATCAGCATTATTATCCGGTGGTGGATGACAATGGGATTATGGTTGGGATCTTTTCGTCGGATGATGTGCGGAGTTATCTGTATGATGAGACGATCTGGAAACTAGCTGTGGCGCGTGATGTGATGATTGTCGCCAACCATATTGTGTCGGTGACGCCGGAGGATAATTTGAATTCCGTGTTGCGGAGATTTACGGCGAGAAATCTGGATGAATTGCCGGTCTTGTCGCGACAGGAGCCGGGGAAGTTGCTGGGGATGCTGCGACGCAAGGAGACGATTGCGTTTTATAATCGTCGCTTGCTGGAGCTTAAACAGCAGGTGGCCGATGAGGCGTGAGGTGGCTGGCTTGCTTATTTCTTGCTGAAGAATCCCCGTTTGGGGTCTTGTTTTTGTTTCTTGCCTTTAGCGGTGGCCTGAAGTTCGCTGTCTTTTTCCTGTTCCAAGCCAAGCTGGAGCATTTTCTTTTCGATCATGGTCTGTTTTTGTTGAAGTTTATTTTCTTCGCGTGAGAGTCGGGCGCGTTCGATCGAGTTTTTGAGTTCCGCGACTTTCAGTTGTTCGCGGAGACGGTCTTCGAGTTCGTGGATGATATGGAGGTTGGCGTCGGCTGTGGTTAGGGAATCAAGGTCGTAACCTGCGCGGCCGATGTCATGGAGTTCGTTGACTTTGTCGAGGAGTCGAGAAATGACTTCATCACGCTGCTGGATGGCGTCGATGATCTCGTCTTCGTTTGCGGTCTCAAAATCGAGGAGGGGAGGAAGTTCGAGGCCGAGGATATCGATGGCGGACTGTGCGGGGTCGCGCGGAGTTGAGACATGAGACAATGGCGCTGATAGAGTGCCCTCCGTGTGAACATCCAGGTGTTCCTGCTCGGAGTGAGACGGTGACATCTCTCCCAGAAGCGAGGATTTGAGAGATTCCCAATTCGAGAATGCATCGGCTGGTGTCGAGTTGCTACTTGGCCCAGAGGAGCCGAGTTGAGAGGTGATCGAGGATGGAGCGTGGTCGAGGCTGGCGTGGGTGGTTGACGCCAGCATACCTTTAATTTCTTCGAGCTGGACTTCGATCTGGCCGAGTGTGCAACCGGCCTGCATCTGATCCCATTGTTCGAGGAAGCGTGTGAGGCCGTCGGTGAGATCGCTGGATGCAAATGGCGATGCGTTTCTGCTGGAGGTTGCGGGAGAGGAGCCAGCGCGCTGATAGCGATCGAGCTGCTCGGCTGCGTATTCGAGCTGCTCGGTGAGCGCGGCGATGAGTTGATCGCGTTCGTCGAGAGATTCGGCGTTTCGAAGTTGGGATGATTCCATAGTGATCCGTGGCTTTCCTGAAGTGGGGTATTGGAAGCGTAGTCCAGGAAGTTGGTTTGCGTGTAATTCATCTAATTGACTGGGTTTAGTTCGAGTTTTTTTCGTATCACCACGTCATCAATTTAACGATTA
>JBGSVC010000219.1:0-3068 GCA_041753175.1 Planctomycetaceae bacterium | reverse complement strand
CCCAAGCTAACCGTCTTGTGGAGCAAATGGGAGCATAGACTTTGAGGAGGATTCAGTTTTTGACAGTTACAGCCCTCATTTGTGGGACGTATTGATTGGATGGATAAAAATCGTCTTGAGGAGATGTTGCCAGAAGACGATTTAACCCATGAGCCGGGAGAACCCTGATGGGTTATTCAATCCTGGTTTGACAGCCTCAAACGGATTTCTGACCGACGATCGAGAGGACATGATGTCGCGTACGTCTTTACTAGCCGGCCTGGTGTTATTAATCACCTTCACCCAATTCTCAGTCGCTCAGCAAGGGGCGATCGGGGTTCCCGGTGATGCAGAACCGCTGTATCCCTATGATGCCCAGGAGCCCTGGCTGCATGGATACTGGCAGGAAATGCCATTTTACGGTGGTTTTCGTTCATTCCGACCGTATAACTACAAACAAGTGCTCTCTCAATCACAAACAGCCGGCGGTTGGGGGATGAATCCTCAAATGCCCTATTCGCAACAATTCTGGAATCGTTACCAGGAAAAAGCGAGCATGAGCCCCTACGATACTTATGAGCCGAGCGGTTTGCCACAAGGGACAATTCAGGGCCAGGTGCCGATGATGCCCAATCAATACTCGCCTTATCTTGAACCGATCCAGCAACAGTCGTATCAGCAGCCTATGCTGAGTCGTCCAAATCGGTTTTCTGGACGTTAAGACGTGTTTAACAGCAAGTTGTGATCAACAGCGAAACTGAATTCATAGAAAAGGGACGCCTGAAATCAGGCGTCCCTTTTTTGTTTGATAAGATGAGATCAAGCAGCGTTTGAATCAGGCAGCTCGTCTGAGAGGGAGCGTTTGTGGTTGCTGATCGGCGGCCCAGCGACCGACCTCGTTGATGCGGGCATGAACGTCGTTGAGGATCCAGTGAAAAGCGACCAGATGAATGCATTCGACCATGCCCATGTCGCTCAGGGGGACATGGAACGAATGTTCTGCTTCTTTCATGAGTTTTCCGCCATCATAGCCAGTGGCTCCCCAGGTGATCAGACCGTGGTCTTTGGCCCATGAGTTGGCATTGAGCACGTTTTTACTGTTTCCAGAACCGCTAATGGAGATGAGCAGATCACCGGGAGAGGCGAAGTTCTTGAGCTGTTCGACGAAGATCCGATCGAAGCCTTCATCGTTTCCCCAGGCGAGAATATACGGTGTGTTGTCGGTCAGGCTTAAGACTTTAAGCCGTTTTTTGCTGTCGTCGAGGAAGTCTTTAGGGTCGAGTGTGCTTTTTCCCAGATCCTCGCAGAGGTGTGACGAGTTGGAGCCACTGCCGCCATTACCACAGATAAAGACGAAGCGGCCTTCTTCGTAGGCCTGATAAATATGTTCGCTCAGTAAAGCGACCTGATTGTTTATCAGACCGTTGAGTTCTTCTCCAAAGCGACGGAAGTAATCCGCGACAGACAAATGAATTCCAAGCATAGAAATGTCCTAGCCGTGAGCAGGCAAACGTCCGTGGGGACGAACGGTGTGAATAAGTGGATGAGCGGAACGATAAGAGTTTCTGTCGATTTTGCCTACCTCGATTTTGGAGATGTGGCTAGTGGTTGAAAATTCTTCAGATGTGGTCCGATACGTTTAAGTCTATATGTTTTAATGAATTACGACATGAAGGACTGAGAAAGCTGCTGAGTCGTTAAATCCCGCAGGATCGTTTGATTCAGAAAATCCGTCAAATCCGGAACAATCGCTACAGCTTACCAACCTGCCCATCCGATACTACCGGCAGATCATCTCTCTTGCGCACTTTTGTGGTCGCGCTTATTCATGAAATCATACGAGTGTCTTATATGTGTGAAGGACATGCAGTAATGCGGAAACGTCATTCATTCGCACGGTTCCTGGGTGCGATGCTGCTGTGTGCGTCTAGTCCTCAGCTTAATGCCCAGCAACCCGGCTATGGACCCCCACAGGGTTATGGCCAACCGCAATATGCACAGCCTGTCAGCCAGCCGGTTTACTATGGCGGTCCTCCGGTGCAACCTCCTCCCCCTGCCGCTTATGCAGGCCCGTTTGGGAGTGGCGGTCCTTATCCGACACAATCGGCTGGTGCGCTGGTTCCTCCGGGACCGGGTGCCAACTACAATCCCAGCCCTGGCCTGGATCAATACCCCTATGCCTACACTCAAAATATTTTTGAGAAGGGATTGTGGTTTAAACAGCAAAAAGCCTTTTCGAGAAAATACGTCGGAAGCGTGGAATATCTCAACGCTATTTACGATACCTTGCCTGATAAAGCCTTTGGGTATGATGGCGGCAAAGGGGGGCTGAGAAAAAATGTCAGCGAGTCGATGCCACGCGAACAAGATGAAGCGCTGGGAACAGATTTTAGTACTATCGCCCAGGATACGAATTTTGGTTTTCGACCTCGAGATTTCAGTAAAATGCTCGGTGGGGAAGCTCGGGCACCTGGCGTGAAATTACAATGGGGCTGGGAAGACGAAGACGCGACTGGTATCGTCCTGAATGGATGGTATGCCGGTCAGACGTCGCAGACATTTACTGCAGGAACAGAGCCATTTTCGACCTTTGATGACCCGAATCTGACGGAACTGATTTTGTTTCCTTTGACGTTGACGGCACTGAATCCCGGTATTTCAGTCAATGACGGAACTGGCGACTACTTCATCATCCCGTTTGATCAATACTTTGAATTCAACTCGACCCAACAGGTGTATGGGGCAGGCTTCCTTGTTTCGGGCACTCCCATTTATCAAGGTGACTGGTATACGCTCAAGCCGGTTTGGGGTCTGCGATTTGTCAATGTTCAGGAAGCGTTTAACTTCCGAGGCTTTGATAGCGGGGCACAATATACCTACAACAACTTTGATGGTGATCAAGAAGCCTATCAAAACCTGCTCAATATCATCAACGAAATTCGGGGTGGGTTTGTGGATCCCCAGAATGATATCACCGGCGATGACCTGCCTGCAGGAACTCCCAACGAACTGCCGATCTTTGATCCGACAGATACGGAAGCAGGAACTGTCAACCGGGAAGGTGATCTGTTCCTGCCGACTTCGGCCTA
>JBGSVC010000218.1:0-6578 GCA_041753175.1 Planctomycetaceae bacterium | reverse complement strand
AGCGCGGGCGTAGCGGCTCACACGGAGGTTCGCCCTCCCGGCGGAGGTGGAAGGGAGGGGGGGGCGAAGGGGGGGCGTTGGGGGGTGGGTGGAGGTTTGCTTTGCAGGGCAATCTATGGGATGTTAAGCTGATTTTGCGATTATTTTTTCGTCAGCGAGGTGATCAATGCGGGAAGAGCGATGGGGGCCGCGCAATTCGGATTTTGCATGTAGGACATAATTCTGCAGCGTCTCCAGATAATTCTGATCGCTGGTCAGACACGGATGTTTATACTGCTCGGTGGCGCCCATACGCTGGCGGATTTTTTGTGTGATAAACTGATCCCAGAGACCGGCTGGCAACACTTCGGTCTGGATGGGTTTCAAACGACCGGTTGCTCTTTTCTCGTGATACTCACAGTTGATGGAGGACAACTCCTCATCGAAGCGTGCTGCCAGTTTGTGGCGGTCTCCATCAAAACGTCGCAACATGGGTTCTTCAACAATCAAATGATATCCTGGCGTTTGCGCCCAGACGGGAGCGAGAGTGAAGTAGGACATCGGGGCATCGCCAAAGGTTGTTCGGGCGGCCATGACAACCTGATGCTCGGTCAGTTTCTCGCCGGTGAAACTGTGGGCATGTTTGCCTTTGTGCAGGAATTTGAGGAGAGGTGTGGTTTGACGATAGCCCGTACATTGCACCACATCGCCAATATCATAGCGGGATAATCCCGAAGCTGTCGTCAGGAGGATGTAGTAGTTCCGGCCTATTTCCAACTCATCTGCCAACAAGACATGTGGCCGTTCCTGACTTTTTTCATCTTCTGGGATGAACTCATAGAAATGGCTGGCGATATCGAGCAAGCCCGAGGGTTCTTCGTCCTGCAATGGGATGGTCATGCGACCTTCGCTGGCTGAGAGTCCATGATCCCTTACGGGGAGATTTTCAAAGACCTGCTTGAGACGCGGCAAATAGGCACCTGCAGCGCCACCGGTCCAGACGCACAGCAACGACAACATAGGCCAGATCGCCCGAGGCCGCAGAGTGCCCTCTGTATCGAGTAACTTTGCCAGTTGACGTGCTCTGCTGCGTTCGCGACGACATAACCGCCCCATCAACCAGTCAGGCAGAGCAGAGGTTTCTTCTCCTAGATAGTGAAAAGTTCCGTCATACAAATCCCGGATCAATTCTTCACTATGGCTTTGGAGGACATCCACCATCTGCAAAAGCGTACTGGGATTGGCGGTGGTCATCATTGTTAGATGATTCGTGCTTAGCGTTGTTCGAATTGCTGCGTAGAGTTTTGTTTGATGGTCGTTGATCAAGCTTAATTCGGCAGGCGTTGTATATAAGGATTTTACCAAAGGACTCTGCATGGACGAGACGAGTCCGCTGATATTTCCGCAGGGGACACCGGCCGGTGTTTCAAAGCGGCAATGATGTCCTGAGAGTTGAAAGAGTTTGCCCCACAAAAGACGCCGATGCTCTTCAAAAATATGGATCCCCCACATCTGCCAGCCAGCCCGATATTGCTCGACAAACCGTGTCGTGATCGGGATATATTTAGGCAGCGCTGTGGTACCGCTGCTCATGGCAAACATGACCAGCTTGTTGTCGTCACCCAGGAAGGCTTTGGTTCGACCCTCTTTGACTTGTTCTACCCAGGGACGAAAATATTCGAAATCAGCGATGGGCATCTGACGTTGAAATGACTCAACGGTCAATTGGTCGTGTAATCCATGATTTTTGGCAAAGTCGCTGCTCTGGTTGAGAGACAAGAGACTGCGGAGGACCTTCAATTGCAAGGAACGTGTCTGTCCGAGTTGCGCAAGGAACTGGCGGGCCTTGCGTCGAATCGACATTCTCACCGGAATCCCACCGGTAAACCGTACATGACGCAACATCCCTGTTGGTCTCCTCATCATGAGATTTGTGCGCGCAGCATCCGCTGACACTCTCACTTTCTTTCGTAAGCCGACTGTCCAAACTTGAGGAGATTGGCACGATTCCCCAATTTCAAGACATTTTCAGATGTTCACCCGCTGGCTTTTGCCTTATCGCCACACATTCTGGCCAACCTTGAAACAAGAAAAGCCGAGTAGACTGCAGTCTACCCGGCTTCTTGGACATCGATCCACGTGCGGAATCGTCAAACCACCTCTGATGCGACGATCCCTCTTTCACATTCACCTCCACGATACGGTGCAAAACGAATGCCAATTTTCAAAGCTGTTAAAGAATCGTAGTAAGTTCTGAATGTTGGCAATCAGACGGCCTTTAACTGTGAGAGTAGTGAAAGAGGGCAGTTTGTATCGCCTCAGGAATTTGAATTTCTGACAATCAAATATTGTCAATTTCACAATTCCTTGACGATCTTACAACGACCCCCGCGCCGGAGGGGTTCGTTTGTAAAACACTCTCGACATTGACTTCCCACTCCACATATAACAACCAGTTCTCATCACCTCTTTTGCCGGGTTGCGCACATTTGTCATTTCCTGTGACAAGCTCAACGGGCAACTTTTGAAACCTGACTCAGGTTTTTCCTCGATGATCACGATGATCAACATAGGATTGCGAGTGCACGATGCCTCAACTTCACTGCAAAATAACCGTATCATTGCTGCTGTGCACACTGTTCATCTCGGCTGGTTGTCAATCCGCGAGCATGGGCTCGCTGTTTAGTTCCAACAACTCATCTCGTAAACTCTTTAAACAGACCGCTTCTGGAAAAGGTGAGCCCGCGATCGCGCACGCCAAACCGGCCTCTGCGATGGCCGCCGAGAATTCGTCATCACTTCCTCAATCGTCTCAACAGATCGTCAGTGACAAGCTGAAATCTGCGGAAACGGCCCTCGCCAAAAAAGACTATGGGAAGGCACAGGCTGATTATGAAACAGTTCTCCGTTACCGGCCTGACAATGCACAGGCCAACCACGGACTGGCTATCATTGCCGATCAACAAGGTCAATTTTCTGAAGCGGAAATGTATTACCTGACTGCATTGAAACTTGATCCGCAAAATCCAGACCTTCTGGCGAACCTTGGCTATAGTTATCTCTTGCAGAAGAAATATGATCTCAGTGAAGAGTATCTGCGTCATGCGCTGGAAATCTCACCGAAGCATAAGAAAGCAGCGGTGAACCTTGGCGACCTCTACGCGTTTAATGGTCAACAAGTTAACGCTCTGACCGTTTATCGCATGGTCTATAGCGAAACCGACGCTCAGCAGCATTTGAAAGCTGTCCTCTCCAAAGAGACTACGTCAGCAACTTCTGATCGGACTTTGCTTGCCGAGAGCGATCGCAAGCCTCCCAATAAATTGACAAAAAAACTGCTCACTGAAATGGAAGCGGCACGCGAAGCGGATCTGGCCAAACGCGAACAACTCAAACGTGATGAGCAACTCTACAATCTCCAGCAGGCTCAATCGACTCAGTCACAAGCCTACCAGGATTATCTTCTGCAGCAACAAATGTTTGCCGCCGAGCAGGGTGGAGTTCGTCAGCCGTCTCTGAATACGCGTGACTATCCAGCACAGGCGCCTCAATACGCCCAACAAACTCCGGCACAGAATTCGCGTTGGCCTGCCGAGAACCCAACCGTTGCGCCGAATCCGAATGCTTCACTCTCTCAGGGTAACGCGTTGTCCTACAATTCTTCACAGCCTCCTGGAGACTTCCAGCCCGCCTCGTTCCAACCTCACCCGGGCTTCAATAACGCTCCGGTCCAACAGGCGTATCAACAAAATTCACAGCCAGTTGTGCATCCGACTCAGCAGAACGCTATTTGCCAGGATCAACAATGCACGCCTGCCATTTCTGGCGGGATGGGACAAACCACCCCCTGGGATCAGGTTCAAGCTCCCCAGCATCAACCCACCCGTTTCGAACAAACTCAGGCGAATCCTTTTACAACACCGTGGCCTGCCAATGCACAGTCGACGACCAATCTACCACACTCTACCAATCAGCCCTCTTCTCAGAATTCAGCACAATCTCGCGGACAGCTTCCTCCGGGATATGTTTCGCCGTTTTCTCAGGCTCAATCACCGCAGTTCCCATCCCAGACAACTCAGGCTCAGCCTCCTCAAAACGCATTTGAACAAGCACAAATCCGTGCCATGCAGATGGGGATGAATGTCGGCTCGGGCCAGATGTTTCCGATGCAGAATCCTTCACAAGGGAATGGTCAAAATTCAATTCAACAACCTCACAGCACCCAATATAACGGTGTGCAAATCAACGCTGCACCTTTAGGGCAGCAATCCCCATTGCAACAGGGGAGTCCTCAGGCAGCCCCGATCTCCATGCCTGGTAGCCAGTCGTTTCTTCAAGGGAGTGTGACAGAATCGAGTTGGACACGACAGTCGCCTGATCTTATTCCTCAGGCTCAAGCACACACTCAATTTCAAACTCAGGCTCAGACTCAGGCTCCGATCCAGAACACGGGCTATCAAACGTCAGCCTCTGCCAATCCAGGTATGAATTCCTACGAACAAACACAGGCACAGCACCAACAGCAATACATGCAGGCGTATCAACATTCAGCACTTTCGCCGGCTCCCAATCACCTTCCTTCATTGCAAACCAATCTTCACACAAACTCTCCTTCCACGTCGTATGAACAGATGCCCTCCTGGCAAGACCACATTTACCGACAACATGATCCGTCGCAACTCCAAAACAATCCTCAAAACCAACTCTACCAGCAAAACCAACCCATCAACAACATCTCTGCTCCCGAAGGTCAAAGCGGTCAGACCGATTTTATGTCGACTCCCTCTCAAGACATGTCGACACAGGGAATGTTGCAACAGCAACGACAGTATAATCAGCCGCCGCAGTGGAACCCGACGTCATCGCTGCAAAGCCCTTCTCCTAATTTCCAATCCAATTCAACTTCGCGTGTGGGCACGCCGGGCAATATGTCTTCGACTCTGCCGGTTGTCACTCCCACTGGCAGCAATGCCACTCGCTGGTAGTGATCTATGACGGATTTGTCTGAGATCACTGGGCAAAATGAAGACTTAGATCACGACCCGACCGGAGCATAGCGGGAGACGATGGCCCGGGCGCTGCGTAGTCCATCCACGGCTGCTGAGATAATTCCACCGGCGTAGCCTGCTCCCTCGCCGACAGGATACAACCCGCCAAAACCCTGAGTTTCTCGCGACTGATGGTCGCGATCAATTCTGACAGGTGCCGAGCCGCGCATTTCCGGGCCAGCCAGCGTTCCGTTTTTCACCAGGTTTCCGTTGTATTTTTTGTCCATCAACGGCAACCCTTCACGGAGTGCTTTCAGGGCTGGTGCTGGCAAGACTTCATCGAGTTGGCACAAGACGGTTCCGCGTTCATAAGACGAAGGCAGGGGGATGTCTGAATAGGAGGGCTTTCCTTTGAGAAAATCTGAGGCCCATTGGATCGGGGCGCGATACTCGCCACCACCGAGTCGGTAGGCCACCTGCTCGAATTTGCGTTGCAACTCCACGCCTGCCAGGGGATGGTCGCTGCCAAATTCTTCGGGATAGAGCGTGACCATGACGCCGCTGTTGGCGAACAAGGAGTCATGACGCGAATTGCTCATGCCGTTGGTGCAAAACTCCCCTTCTTGCGAAACGCTGGGTATGACATAACCGCCTGCGCACATACAAAACGAATACAATTCGCGGTTCAGGCCGTTCCCCTGAGGCTTGACGGTCACGGAATAATCTGCGGCTCCGAGGATCTCCAGATAATTGTCTTTGCCATATTTGTGATGGTTGATCTGGGCTTGAGGTTGTTCCATGCGCAATCCCAGTTGAAATGGTTTTTGCAGGATGGGAACATGGAGGTCATGCAGCATGTGATAGGTATCGCGCGCTGAGTGTCCGATTGCCAGAATCACGATGTCTGATTTGAATTGGCCGAGGGAAGTCATCACACCGGTCACCTGGCCATCGTTGACGAGGAGTTGTTCTACGTGACATCCAAATCGATACTCGCCGCCCAATGCCTCGATTTTGCGTCGAAAGTTTCGGCAGATCATGGGCAACTTATTACTGCCCAGGTGAGGACGGTGTTCGTAGCGAATGGAAGGCCGCCCGCCGCAGGTGATGAAGGCATCGAGAACCCAGTCGACATCTGGTCCGGTCATGCGACAGGTTAATTTTCCATCGGAAAAGGCACCTGCGCCCCCTTCGCCGTAGAGGTAGTTATTGTCGGATCGAAATTGTCCGCCGCGATCAAACTCGCGAATTGCCGGGACGCGTTCTTTGACCGGATGCCCTCGTTCCAGAATGATGGGCCGATATCCCTTGAGCGCCAGATAATAGCCTGCGAGGAGTCCGGCTGGTCCTGACCCGATGATCAGGGGGCGTTGTTCGAGAGGGTGCTGGCCTGGAAGGGCGTCTTCGAAACGATCGGGTTTGAAGAACTCGATTCGCTTATCGTGTTTAAATTTCTTGAACGTCTGGGAATTACTTTTCATTTCCGCGACCGCGGTGTAAACGAATTTCAATTCCTTGCGAGAGCGTGCATCCAGACTTTTTCGCAGGATACGCCAACTGGCCAGATCTGTATGTTTGACACCCAGGCGTTTGGCCAGAGGATAAACGAGA
>JBGSVC010000217.1:0-3063 GCA_041753175.1 Planctomycetaceae bacterium | reverse complement strand
CGGAGTTAGCAGCCCCTTGATTTTTTTAGGGCTGCTTGATTCCAAGGATAGAAACATCAAAAACGCCGGGTTTCAGGCGTTTTTGGATTGTTGAAAGTTGAAAAGCGACAGGACGTCGATTTTCAACAGGCTGTTAACAGTGCTCTGCAAACCAGGCGGTTGTCTGGGCTAAGCCGGCTTTCATGTCGAGCGTTGGTTCCCAGCCGTAGGTTGATTTAATCAAGCCAGCGTCAACGACATTGGAGCGTAAATCTCCTGCCCGTGAAGGACCGTGGGTGGCTTCGGGAACAACAATGTCAGAGCCTTTGTTTTTCAAAATCGTCTGGCATTCCTCACGGATGATGGCAGCCAGTTGATTGACGTCCGTTTTAACACCCGTACCGATGTTAAATGCCTGGAAGGATGAACTGACGGGTTGTGTTAAGCACAGATAGTTGGCTCTGGAGACATCGAAAGCATGCACATAGTCGCGATCGTATTTGCCATCGCCGTTGACGCGCACTGCTTCTCCTTTGAGACTGAGCTTACTGAAGATCGCCACCACACCTGCTTCTCCGTGTGGGTTTTGTCGTTGGCCGTACACATTGGCGTATCGCAGAGCGACAGTTTCCAAGCCATGTTCGCGAGCAAAAAATTCCAGATATCGCTCTCCGACCCACTTTGTGATTCCATAAGGAGAAATTGGATTGGCGGTCGTCGTTTCGGGGGCCGGTTCGCTGACGTCTCCATACAAAACGCCACCTGAGGAGGCAAACACAAAACGCCTTGTACCATGTTTAGCGGCAGCATCGAGCACGTTGATCAGCCCGATGACATTGTTCTGAGCGTCAAAATGCGGGTCTCTGACTGACAGGGGCACCGACATTTGAGCGGCTTGATGTGTGACTGCCTCGGGGCGATGTTCTGCGAAAATCTGATCGATCTGTTGCCGATCACAGATATCGACCTGATAGACTTTGACATTCTGCGGGATATTGCTGAGATTTCCCGAACATAGATTGTCGATGACGATTGGAGTATGTCCCCCTTCGATCAGGCGATCCACAATATGGCTACCAATAAAACCTGCACCACCGGTGACAACTACATTCATCGTGACTTATCCTATAATTTCAGTTTCATATGATTGAAACAGTGGAAGTGTAAAACGATACTCGCTGGAAACGCTATCCCAATCGCCAACGAGGACGAAGAATTTCCAGGCGTATCTGGAAAAGAGCCTTAAGTATGAAGATTCTCGAAAGAGATGCTGTATTTCTTCATTTTTTTATACAGCGTGGTACGGTTGACTCCCAAAGACTCAGCCGTATTTTGACGGTTCCAGCCGTTGGCTTCCAGTGCTTCCAGAATGATCTGTCGTTCCGGATTTGCCAAGGCTGTTTTCAGGGATGTTCCGTAGAAGTGGGCATCGCTGGCATGCGGATTGGCGACCGCTTCCCGAATCGATTCGGGCAAATCTTCAATGTGGACAATCGGACCACGTGAGAGGACAACTGCTCGTTCGACAACATTGACCAGTTCACGAACATTTCCGGGCCAGTTGTAACGCTGCAAAAACTGAATCGCTTCGTCACTGAAACGCTCGATGTGCTTACCGGTTTGATGATTAAAGTCGTCCAGATACTTTTCCACCAACAGAGGAATATCGCCGATTCGCTCGCGCAACGGGGGTTGTGTCAGGGTGATGACGTTAATTCGATAATACAGATCCTGGCGAAATCGACCTTCAGCAACGAGTTGTTCCAGATTTTCATTGGTTGCCAGAATCAGCCGGGCATCGACTTTGAACGTCTTATTGCCACCGACTTGTTCGAACTCACGATCCTGGAGAACTCTCAAGAGTTTGACTTGCAACGAGGGAGTGGCGGTGGCGATCTCGTCTAGGAAAATCGTTCCACCGTCAGCGAGTTGAAACTTGCCAATTTTGTCGTGGTTGGCTCCGGTGAATGAACCGGCAACGTGACCAAACAATTCGCTTTCCAATAGAGTATCTGGCAATGCTCCGCAGGCGACTTCCACAAATGGCTTGTTGCGACGACTGCTCATTTGATGGATTGCTCTGGCGGTCATTGTTTTCCCGGTCCCGTTTTCACCCAGGATGAGCACCGTCGTCCGCGTGTCCGAAACGCTTTCCATGAGATCAAACATTTTGGACATCTTATAATCACGGCCGACGATGTTTTGATGTCCAAAGCGTTGATCGAGTTGAGCTTTGAGTTGTTTGTTTTCTTCGACAATCTGCTTTTGACCCAACGCACGTTGGATTGCCAGTTGCAATTCGTCTTCGAGAACTGGCTTGGTCAGGTAGTCGAAGGCTCCCATGCGAATTGCTTCGACGGCACTCTCGATGGTTCCATACCCTGTCAACAAGATGACAGACGTATCAGGAACATTGCGGCTGGCCCATTCCAGGAGTTGAAACCCATCGCGATCAGGCAGATTGACGTCACAGATTACGGCATCAAAAGGGTACTCACCCATTCGTTTGATGGCGTCCTGACATGTTTGAGCAGTTTCTGTGCGATGACCGGATTTACGCAAGTAGTCGGCCATGGCTTCAAGAATGTGACGATCATCGTCAACCAGCAATAATTTACCCTGGTTCATTTTCATAAAGTCGTATCTCTTCGGCTGGAATTCTGTCAGAAGGTGCGCGCAGCAAGTGCGCCGTTGTCTGGATGCTGGGAGACAGAATGCAACCAGGTGAGTTGGGTAAAGACATCAACCCCGCGTTTCTTTCATACTCCGATGGTCAGAAACGCAACCTGTGTTGCCGAGAGGATACGAAAACTTATCCCATGGTTGCCTGTGGTCAACATTTTTTCCCCATTCCTGTTGACAATTATCCTCGTGAAAATCGTTGCCATCGATCCAAGCGTTGTGATCCCATGACTTTTGCCAGACACTGCATGCTTACCCTCAAGTTTTCAACGACGCGATGTTTCAGAAAAAGGACCTCACCAGCGACTTTGTGATTTTTCTCACTCTGCACAGTTGCCACCTTTGGATCTGATCTTTTAAGATCTGGGAGTTAGTCTCCTGCCGTTCTCATACCATTGGTAA
>JBGSVC010000216.1:0-3020 GCA_041753175.1 Planctomycetaceae bacterium | reverse complement strand
ATTCTCGGTCATCTCCAGATAATCCATGTCGTCTGTTCCTTCTTCATAGATCATCACCATAAACAGGTAGTTTTCGAAGAAGTTTCTCTGGCCAGTCCACGAGAGATGACTCAAGATCCGATCAGTCGAATTGTTTCCCGTCAGCGTTATGAAGGGGAAATCAGCCAAAGCCAGAAAGATGCAATCATGGGCATCAATCGAGGTAGAGATCAGATCAGAAGCCATCGGGTCTTGTTCGGCGTCAACAAGGCCGCGGGTGGTGGCGATGGTCGAATTGAGAAGCTTGATGTCGAGTCGATCAGAGCCGCTGGACATTAATGGATAGCCACGACTTTCAATCAGAGTTCCCTGAAGTGCCACTGCTGATTTAGAGATCTGAATGTTTCCGGTGGAAAGTCGCTGACAGACTACGGCTTGTCCCTGGCCTCGGATGATGGATGACTCGATCGAGACCACCGGACTACGTTCCTGGACAAACACATCACGCTCAAAAGAATCGCTGAGTTCTGTCGTCATGCGGACTAAAACCGCCTGACGATATTTTTCGTCTCGCAGTGTTACGGTCGAATTTTTCATCTGAAACTGGGAATCCGATTTCAGCGAACATAATGCTGCCTGTGAAGCGTCACGCTTCAAAGAGAGATCGACCAACCAGTGGACATCGCTCATAATCAACGACGCATGGTTACTGAGGCGAAATAGCTCACCCGATGTCGGACGTCCACTGGGCTGATAGTGGAGGACTACCGGATTGAGCGGATCTCCTTTGAGCAAAATCGATTTATTGTCGATCGTGATCAGATCATCGATAACAATCGGCTGGCCATCAATGGGTGGGATGATCCTGATGAAGTTGTCGTTTTGAGTATTTTGAATGGCTGTTTTCAGCGAGTCATATTGACCAAGTTTGGTGCCGGTGGTTTTTACGACTTCAAAGACGGCCCGCAGCGGAACGGCAGTTGACGGGTCGCCGACAGCAGAGCCACCCAGAGGATTGGTAGCCACGTCCGAGGTGATGCGGGATGCTGTGGGCGTGCGGGCGATCAGATCTTCATCGAGAATTGAGGAGGCTGACGTGGAATCATCTGGACTGTCGGTGATGATTTCAAAACGCTTCTCAAGCGGCCGACTGACGCCTGGACCTGGAGAAGTCGCCCCTTCGATATCAGCCAGATCGATGGGTTTTTCACCCGACACAATGCCTGTTGGCTGAATGCCAGACGGCAGAGGAGACATCGGAGAATTCAGACCAGCAAGGTTTGAGCCTGCTTCAGGCGAGTCAGGTTGAGTCGTCCCAGAAAAAGAGGCTGAGGCAGGTGAACTGATAGACGAGTTGCTTTGTAGTTGATCTGCGAAAGGAGACAGATTCTCGGTTGGTGAAACGTTTGTCGTGGCTTCGTCGAGGAGGATTGTCCCGGGAGAATTAAAGATTCGGGAAGGGTCCAGCAGGGCACCGGGGAGAGTTTCCGGGGCCAGTTCGCCCCAGGAGAAACTCCAGGGGCGAGCGTTGTCAGGGGTTTGCTGAGTTCCAAAGGGTGTTAAGGTCGAACCTGTCTGCAGAAAGTTATTGCCACCGGCAGTTGTTGGCAACGTCAGTGCTGTCGATGGAACATCGCTGGTGGTGTAGGCGTTGTAACGTTCGACGCCAACTACGCAGATCAGCAGCAACGTGACGATTGAGATCAGTCCCAGATTTTGCTTCCACCACGGTTGCTGCAGGTAGCTCATTGGTTGTGCGAAGATGACACTTTCCGAGGGGATCGCCTTGAGGTCGAACAGGTCGGCGACTTGATACAAATCTTCCAGCAGGGCTTGCACACCTTGATAGCGTCGACCGGGGTCGCTGGCCATCATCTTCATCACAATTGAGGCCAGTTCAGGCGGGATTTGCGAGTTCTTATGAGTTGGATTAGGAACGGTCTTGTTCTGGTGGTCGAGAAGTTTTTGCAACATCGTGCCGTTGCTGTAGGGCGCTTCGCCGGTGAGCATGTGATAGAACGTGCAACCCAGGGAATAGATGTCGCTGCGCAGATCGACTGTACGTGGGTCGCGAGCCTGTTCAGGGGAAATATAATCGAAAGTCCCGAGAGTCGTTCCGGCTGATGTCAGATCGACAGAATCTTCGCTTTTGTTGTTGAGTCGGGCCAGACCCCAATCGACGAGTTTGGCTCGACCATTGGGTTTGATGATGATGTTTGAAGGCTTGATGTCGCGGTGAAAGACATGGGAGGCGCTGGTATGTTTGAGGGCACTGGCGATTTGCAAAACATAGCTGAGCGATTCAGGAATTGATAATCGGCCATTTTGTCGGATCAAGTCGCGCACATTGACACCTTCGACATATTCGAAGGCAATATAGTGCAGGCCATGATACTCGCCGATCCCATAAACGCGGGCGATATTGTCGTGATCCAGTCTGGCTGCGGAGCGTGATTCGTTACGAAAACGTTTCACTGCCAACGGGTCGCGGCAGTAGTTGGGGGAGAGGATTTTTAACGCAATGACACGTTCGAGTTCTTCATCCCACGCGCGGAAGACAGCCCCCATGCCTCCCAGGCCGATCCGCTTTTCGATCATAAAGTTTTTAATCAACAAGCCTTGAGCGAGCATGTCGAGGTTGTCTGTTTGCAGTTGGGGATCAGGAACCGGAAATAATCGGTTCCACAATTTACTTCGCTCGCTGGCGGTGATCTCGGGACCAAAATTGGATGCGATCCGCTGGGCATCAGATTGACTCGTCCCGGGTCCACCGGACTCTGTTTTGAGCGGCTCTTTGCGTTTCCCCTCAACGACGACAGTCTCAGATCCAAACGGCATCCCTGACGGCGAGAGGGGCTGGTAAGCCGTCCCGTCGTGACTGGATGCCGGTGCTGTTGATTCTGTGGGTTGACCCATGTCAAATCAAGATGCCGTTGGAGTGGAAAACAGAAAGAATTGTTGATCGAAGATGCGGCTATGTCGGTATAAACTGGACGAACCGTCTGGCAGTCATGCTGATCAAAGACCTGTCAGGGATTACT
>JBGSVC010000215.1:0-1838 GCA_041753175.1 Planctomycetaceae bacterium | reverse complement strand
GTCCCATCATCATCCCCAGGGATTAAAGGCGAATATCCCCGTTCATCCCCTTTCGCCCCTGCAATAATCCCAAACTCCACTGTTGGCGTTCCCAGCTTGGCCAAATACGACTCTGGTCCCATCAACAACTGAACCCCCACGGGTCCGATCGCATCACGCACCAATGGGACGTCTTTGAGTTTCTTGGAAATCTCGACCCCATGATTGGGCGTCCCCAGCATCACCAGTCGCCCCACTCGCTCCGGGCTGGTATCTTTCAATGTCGCCACCCGACACACCAGTCCCCCTAAACTATGCGCGACCAGATGAATCTTCTTCCCCTCTGGCTGCGCATGGATCACGCCATTCAATCCCGACGCCGCCATCTCCAGTTCCACATGCATACTCGGATAGTTAAAACAAACCACCCGATAACCCGCCTCCTGAAACTTGTCGGCTAAATCGTTCATCCCCACACTGCACCGACCCAGTCCATGCACCAGGATCACGACCTCGCGGTTGTCACGCTCTGAAGACTCAGCGGAAACCATGCGTGACAACATCTGATCACACTCCTCTCGCTCCCCCTTCGCCCATACCCGATACGTTGGATCAATCAGACGGTATTCCTCGCGGTTGGCATGACGCTGAATTTTCCAGCCATCCCGTTCAAAGACATCCAGCCAATATTGCAACACACCAATCGTCCGCGCACGAATCATCAATCGTGGAGCCATCTCCTCCCAGACCGACTCACCGGCCAGCCCTGTCGTCCATCCCCCTGCAGACATGACCAAACTCATCCCCACGACGATCATGCACCAGTTTCGGAGCTTTCGACTCATTCCCATATCCAACTTTTCTCCCGGTTCTCGTTGATGGCCACTGAACCATTTTAGCCACAGGTCAATCACATCCCAGCCGACAGCAACCCCTGCATCACCTCTGGCAAAAAGAGCACCATCGCCAGCCTGATCAGAATTTTGTCAGTCCCCGACGCGTAACACCTCCCACGCGCCTCACACATTTTCATTTTTTTGGCATGCTCCATGCATCTACTTAGTTTGGACTCTCAATGGGTGTCAAGAGCTATAAACTTGTGGTTTCTGGGCATCATCACCACACAAATTGTGTGGTATTTTCGCAACATCAGGTGTGAAAACCAAAGCTGGCCAACCTTTCGCCAGCAAACGTTTTCAAACAACTTGACCAACTGGGCAGCTATTACGATGACCAGAAACATGACTCAGTTCAACACATTCATCATCGCGTGCGGAATGTCCGCCATCCTCAATACTTCACCCCTCCAGGCCGAAGACTGGGCCTTCCGACGCAGCTACTTCAGCCATATTTCAAACGCCGACCAACTCTCCGACCCTTCACTGCCACAGTCACGCTCGGCGTATCGACTCCCCATTAAAAACTCCGGCCCAGGCTTTTGGGTCCGTGGCGGTTATCGCTACGACTCCATCATTATTCGCAACGGCAACAGCACCGACAGAACCTACACCACCGAAGGCTGGGTCGATTTCCTTCGCTAAACTCCCCCCACCAGTCCACATCTGCCATCAGTTCAGACCAGGCATCTCGCACAAATCCTCATGGAAAAAACCGTCTCAATGCTAGCAAAATAACCTGTTGTGATTGTCATCAGGGTATTTCGGCGTCGCTCCGTCTCCATGCGCAGAATGGAGCTTCATTTCCGAAGACTCAACATTGACGACTTCATTGTTGACAGTCTCGTGACACAACGCTTCCAACCCGGCAAATTGACGAATTGTGAATTTTTGCCCTCACTATGAATTCTTCTCCACTAACGCTTGGCTTCACTACCCATTTAACATAAATTATGGCTTATT
>JBGSVC010000214.1:0-6732 GCA_041753175.1 Planctomycetaceae bacterium | reverse complement strand
TTTGACACGCAGGCTCCCTGAGCGAAACGCATCTGCCATTGATTTGGGAATTTCCGCTTCCGCGAGGACAACATGAGCCCGATTTTCCTGAGTCCGTGCTTTCATCTCTTGTTCAGAAGCGACGGCGCGGGCACGTCGCTCTTCAGCTTTGGCTCGGGCGACACGCACATCCGCCTCCGCCTGATCTGCCTGTAAACGAGCCCCAACATTGTCTCCAACATCGATATCAGCGATATCAATCGATACGATCTCGTAGGCCGTTTGCGAATCGAGCCCTTTGCTCATAACCGCTTTGGCAATCAGCATCGGATTTTTGAGCACGTCTTTGTGTGATTCACAAGAACCAATTGCTGAGACGATCCCCTCTCCCACACGAGCAATGATCGTATCTTCTGTCGCACCGCCGACGAGTTGTGAAATATTTGTCCGGACGGTCACGCGGGCCCGAGCTCGTAGTTGAATCCCATCTTTGGCGACTCCATCCAGGGTCGAACGAGCATTCTTTCGTGTGTCTGGACAATCAATTACTTTGGGATCGACACTCGTTTTTACCGCTTCCAGGACATCCCGCCCTGCCAGATCAATGGCAGACGCTGTTTGCCAATCCAAATCAATCTTTGCGCGGTGTGCAGCAATCAATGCCTGAACAACTCGTCGGATATTTCCTCCGGCCAGATAATGGGCTTCCAGATCATTGGTGGATATAATCCCCAAGCCCGCTTGTACCGCCATGACTTTGGTATCGACAACAATATTCGGATTGATCTTTCGAAACGGCATGAGCACTAAGCGAATCGGATTAATCTTCGCATGCGTCAGCGTCGCTCGCAGCCACAAATTGAAATACTTGAAAAACAACACCAAAAACACGATCCCGATAATCAGCGCCAACATGCCCAACACTATTATCACAATCATCCAAAAATTTGGCGGCATTCCTTATTCCTTGGCTAAAGCTCGTTGAAATTCAATTCTCTGTTTTCCACAGAAGTTCACTCTTTGGAGACTTACGTTTTCTCAAGTTGAGAAGATGTCTGGCTCAGTTTGTTTCACACAGCAACGCTTGTCGCATCTCACAACGGGAAATCTTCCAAGTTTGATCACCGATTTACTGCTTGGGGAGAAATTTTTGTGAGTAAACACATTCCTATCATACTATCACAGATCACAATAACAATTCCAAATACCAAGTTGACGGATCAATCAATGCATACTATCAAGGATCATGCTTCAGATGACTCTGACGCTTGAAAGTCTTCGGCCTGTATTCCGACACACGATGTTTTTCAAGTGATGAGTCTCACCTGAATTTCAGCCGCATCCAACATCACCCTCGCCGTTTGTAAGAATCTCCTCATTCATTTTACTCTGGAGTTTTTCATGCGCTATGCTCCGCCATCCCAACGATGCTCGCTTCACTCATTGATTCCGATCATGATTTTCTCGTTCGTGGTTACACAGGTTAATGCTGTTCACGCCCAGGAGGCATCCGCCAAAGGGACGACCAGCGACACAGCGACCTTGTCTATCGAGCAGCACGAACACTCTCTGAATGTCTTCAAAAATGGACAACTCCTGACGACCTACCACGATGGCCACGATAGTCCCAAGCCTTATTTCAACCCCGTCATTATTCCCGAAGCCGATATCGAACTGACACGCCCACTCAAAGCTCAATTAGACAATGGAAAGTATCCTCCAGGATACGATCACCCCTGGCACCGGGGAATCTGGATTGCCGTCGATCATCTGGATCATCTGGATCATTGGACCGAAAAGCACCGGATCAAAAACTCAACCCTGACAATCGACAACGCATCAGGGGCTAGTGTCCAATTTACGGTGCACAATGCTTGGCTTAATGCCGAGCAATCACCCGTGCTCAACGAACGAACTGTTATAACTTTCTACTCAGATGGCCTGATCGAGTTTAATATTCACCTCACACCCGTGGCCAAAGAAATCATGATCGGCGATACCAAAGAAGGCTTCCTGGCTTTCAGGCTGGCCGACGATCTCCGGGGGACAGCAAGTGGACTCATCACGAATGCCTACGGTAAAACAGGAGAAAAAGAGAGTTGGGGAAAAGTCTCTCCATGGATTGACTATGCTGGTTCACGTGACGGGAAAACCGTCGGCGTTGCTTTGTTTGATGACCCCAATAATTTTCGATCCGCTCGTTATCATGTCCGCGACTATGGCCTGTTTGCCATCAGCCCTTTTGGTCCTGGCACTTATACGTCTGGCAAACAGCCGCAGCAACCCGTTATCGTGACACAAAAATCTCCCGTCCATCTTCGCTACGGCATCTACTTGCATCAAGGTTCAACAGAAAATGCAGACATTCCTGGCGCCTATAAGCATTTTCTCGAACTTCAACAAGTGAATACAACTGTAAAATAATAAAGAGGCGGATTCACTCGGTAGAAAGTGACGTAGCTGGCACATCGCCATTTTGAATCAGCGCGTTTTTGAATCAGCGCCATAAAACCAGACGTCAGCCTCTAGGCGTTGGCTGTCTGGTCACTGGCGGTATCGCCTCGCAAGGCGATGACGGCATCATCAATTGTTGCGTAATAAGGCCATAATTTAAACAGGCTCATATTCCCGAGCACTTCGCGCATCTGATCGGTTGCCTGACACACGACTGCTTTGCCTCCACGATTTTTCTTTTCGCGGGCAATCGTAATCAAGGCACCAATAAATTCTGACCCAAAATAGTTCATGAGTTCCAGGTTGATAATCAACGCTTTGTATTTCTTGTCAGCCGCCATTGTCCGGACGACGTTCCCCTCCATTTGAAGATCCGAGTAACGAAAACTCGCACCTTCACTTTGAGGAGTGATCACCAGAAAATCTTCCAGTGAATCAACTCGAAATATCCTTAAATGTTTTGCCATAGGTGGTTACATCATGATTCAAAACAGTTTTCGTGGTTCCTCAAATTCGTTTGCATCATAACATGCCTCTGCATTGACTTGAAGACTTGATTCACCCACAGATGAACAAAATTCCAAAACTCAACGCACCGTCTGTGCTCAAAATCACTTCAACCTCCAGATTTTGCCATCTCGTTGAGGATCTCCACGCCGCGCTCAAGAGTTCGTTGATCGGAGGCATATGAAATTCGAAAATGCGTGTCCTGACGACTGAAGACGTTTCCCGGAATGATCAACAAATTCTTTTCAATTGCCGCCTTGACGAACTCGGTGCCCGTTCCCCAGGGAGTTTTCACAAATAGATAAAATGCGCCATCGCCACCTTGAATTTCAAACCCGCTCAGGTTGTCACGCACAAAATTTCGCTTGGCTTTGTACTCGTCAACAACATCCGAGAGATCCATTTCAAGTGCAGTCAGCGCCGCCCATTGCGTGGGCTGCGGGGCACAAACATAGGTGAATTGCTGCAATTTGGTCATTTGCTCAATCACTTCCGCAGGTCCATGGCAAAATCCCAGTCGCAATCCTGTCATCGAATGCGACTTACTCAGTCCATCGATGACAATCGTGTCTTCATTCCAACGTGTTGGACTGGTAAACTCGCTGTCGTAGCAATACAAACGATAAATCTCATCGCTGATGAGCGCGATTCGATGCTTCCTGGCAAGTTCAGCCAGATCTTTCAGATTGGCCTCGCTGGCCACTGTGCCGGTCGGATTGGCGGGGCTGTTGACAATGATCAGTTTGGTCTTTGAGGTGATCGCTGCCTCGACCTGATTGACGTCAATCTGGAAGTCTGGGTAGGTATTAATGGGCACCACGATCCCACCTGCCAGATTTGTCAAATGTTTATACATGACAAACCACGGATCGAACACAATCACTTCATCGCCGGGATTGATCAACGTTAATAGTGCCAGATTGAGTGCTCCACTCGTTCCGCTGGTGACAAACACCTGACGATTCTCATGTCCAAGCGGGGCAATCTCCTGTTGTAATCGCTCAACAAGCGGACGAATTCCCTGTGTCTGGCTGTAAGCATTTTTGCCCTCGTCGATGGCCTTTTTTAGAGCCTCTTTGACGAGAACAGGGGTATCAAAATGAGGCTGGCCGATGCTGAAATTCACAGGGTCTTTCATCTTTGCCGCCAGATCGAAGACTTTTCGTATTCCGGAGGCATCAATCAAATGAATTCGATCAGCGATCCATGGATGAGACATTACAATAATCCTTCGATCTCAAGTCGTGCCACCAAAATCATATTCAATATCTGGCTCTCCCAATACTCGAAAGCCTCATCAGGGAGCGGTCAGGAGACGTGCGGGTATCTTAACCAACCTGCAGTCGATCGTCACGGTAGACGGAAATCATTTGAGGGCATTTTTCGATAGCCGATATGCTCTGTGTCGGAATTTATACCGGAATTCGATCGAGTACTGTTTTGCAGGTCTCATCTGAATAACTCAGTGACTTGAGAATCCATGCCAATGAAATCATTGCATCACAGCGCGGATGCTGGTCGTAGTACCAAAAAGCCCCGTCCTCCAGCCATCCGAGACCCTGTCTTTGATGATCGAGCACCATCGCGGATGTTGATAACGATGTGGAGACCTGTTGAATCCCTTGAGAAGTACCTTGTGCAGAGAATCGTTCGGTAACCCTATTTTGACTGACAAACAGTGGGCATCCTGGTAACTCGTGTTCCATTCCCCAATGGATTAACGCACATGTCCGATCCTGCTCGACCGCGTTTCCTGTTTCGTCAAAGAGTTGGCAGGCCCCTCCATCTTCACCCATTACCATTCCAAAGTCTGCTCGTTGTTCTTTAATTCTTGCAGACATCCTCTTGTTGACTGGATTCCCTAAAGTTGGGATTGAGCGGGTCTCCCACGGATGATTTATCTCAGGCGGGCGCTCTGAAAAAGAATATCCCCATAGATGTGTGACTTCCAGATCAAGCTGACACGGCAGTCGTTCAAAAATGCTTCGAATCGTCTCTTCATACGCTTCCGAACTGACTGTCAAGCAGACTTTCAATGGGCGCAAGCCGTGAAAATATTTTTGCAGATGAGCAACATAAGCCGTCTCGATCCGCTCAATTCGTTTAGTGCCTGAAGAGCGACTCAAACGCGGACGAAAATTTGCTGTACGATTCCTGAGTTCGTGTGTATTTTTGCGATCCTCGAGCGTCCATGGAATGCCTCGTTCCCGAAATAAATCTAATCCCCCATACGCCGCTCCACATCCCGATCCAGTCAAGTAGACTCCGCCATTTAATTGAAAATAATTGATCGCGAAGGCAAACAACGAGGCAGGCAAGCTCCCTAAATCTACCAAATGAATTCCCGTTAAGCATAATTCCAACTGCAAATCCCGATATAATTCCAACGACGCCGGTCTCTCATCACTGCCAATTGCCAGGGTGGGACGAAAGAAAGTGGTGGGCGATGACGACTGATCCTGCCGGAAGGTACGCAAATGTTGCTGCCATAATTCTGGCAAGTGCAAATACACCTTCTGCAGTAATGTGTTAAACGTCAACTCCTGCAAATATGTACCGCGCAGTCGATGTTGCTGGATTAATACCGCCGAATTCTGCAGGTTTGGCAGTTCAATTCCCTGCAATGTCTGATCGTTCCGATTTCGATCAATGATCCTGTGCTCACATTCCCGACATCGATAGTAACCTGCCGCCTGTCGGGAATGATGGACTGCTGCGGTGATCGGATGATCTTCGCCAGGACAATAATAATTCTGTTGAGTATCCACTAAATGCATTCTTCGCCTTGCCTCCCTGTGGAACTTCTCAACATCCTGAATTGGCTTTGTCTCGTACTTCCTGCTTTGTCTCTCTATACTCAGTGGAGCAGATCGGGGATCTATAGAAACATCGTTGTAGAAGAAATCTCTTTTCAAGGTCAAGATCGATGCACGCCACCGAGTTTCTCAATCAGCAACTCAAATCTCCATCACAGCCAGAGTCGTTTTCGATTGTCGCGTGTGTGGGGAAGCAGCGTGCCCTCAAACGACAAGTGATGCAATCGATCCGTCGTCATGTCTTTGGCGATGATGATCAGGAACAAGGCAGCCTCTACAACGGCTCGAACGCCGACTGGAGAGGCATCCATGACGAACTCAAAACAGTTTCTATGTGGTCCAGCGTCCGGCTTGTGGTTGTGGAAGACTCCGATCCATTTGTGTCCGCTTTTCGCAGCCAGCTTGAAGCCTACATGGAACAGCCCGCCAAAGGTGGGCTCTTGATTCTCGATGTTCAAACCATGCCCGCCAATACCAGGCTCGCCAAACTCATCAAAGAAAAAGGCGATTACATTGAATGTTCGGAACTCAGTGGTCAGGCTCTTGCCAAGTATTTATCCGACCATGCCCAACAGGCCTACCGAAAGAAACTATCGCGCAGTGCTTGTGAACTTTTAGAACAGTTATTGGGTACCGATTTGGGACTGCTGGAAAGTGAACTCTCCAAACTGGCCAGTTATGTTGGCGAACAATCCGAAATTTCCGTCGAAGACATACGCACAATGGTTGGTGGATGGAAGACCGAAACGACCTGGGCGATGCTTGATTCAGCCCGAGATGGACGCCCCGGGCATGCGCTCGACTGCTTCGACCAACTGACAATATCAGGAGAAGCGTCTCAAAAACTCCTGGGAGGAATGGTGTTCGTTTTTCGTAAATACGCCGCCGCTGCCAGTCTGGCTGTGCAGGAGAATATTCCCTTGAGCGCCGCAATCAAGCAGGCCGGTGTCTTTCCCCGTGATCAACACAATGTCGA